>NZ_WBKS01000007.1:0-91340 GCF_008868145.1 Micromonospora sp. AMSO1212t | reverse complement strand
GAGAACGGCGGCCCCGCCGCACTCCGCGCCGCCGTTCTCCGCCCCGCCGTTCTCCGCCCCGCCGGCCACCGCGCAGTTCCCGGCCGCGCCGCCGTTCTCGGCCGCGCCGCCGTTCTCGGCACCGCCCGCGCAGTTCTCCGCGCCACCTGCGCAGTTCTCCGCGCCGCCGATGCCGCCGGCCGGGGCGGTCGCGCCGTTCCACGGGCCGGCGGGCGCGCCCGGGCCGTACCCGCAGGCCGGGCCGGTGCCACCCGCGCAGTCTGCGGTGGCGGTGCAGATCGCCGAGATCATGGTGACGCCGCCGGTCATCCGCACCCCGGCCGGTGTCCTGCCGCTCGCCGGCGCGTCCTGGTACGTGACCGACTACTGGCAGAAGGAGGAGAAGATCGCCCCGTGGGCCGTCGTCGCCGCGATCCTCGGCTTCTTCTGCCTGACCGTGTTCAGCCTCCTGTTCCTGCTGATCAAGGAGACGCGGCACTACGGCACCGTGCAGGTGACGGTGAGCAGCGGCGGGCACCAGTACGTGGCGCGGATCCCGGTGACCGACCAGTTCCAGGTGCATCAGCTCAACAACCAGGTCAACTACGCCCGGTCGTTGTCGGCCGGCTGAGCCGTCAGCCGGTGACCCGGCCGGCGTGGATCGCGCGGACCGCGTCGATGGTGTCCGCCTCGGCGGCGGTCTTGTCGTCGCGGTAGCGCAGCACGCGCGCGAAGCGCAACGCCATGCCGCCCGGGTACCGGCTGCTGGTCTGCACCCCGTCGAACGCGATCTCGACCACCTGCTCCGGCCGCACCCGCACCACCCAGTCGCCCTTCTCCACGGCGAGCGACAGGAACCGCTCGGTCTGCCAGCGCAACAGCTCGTCGGTGAGCCCCTTGAAGGTCTTGCCGAGCATGACGAACTCACCGGTGCGCGGATCGCGGGCGCCGAGGTGCAGGTTGGACAGCCAGCCCTCCCGCCGGCCGCTGCCCCACTCGACCGCCAGGACCACCAGGTCGAGCGTGTGCCGCGGCTTGACCTTGACCCAGGCCGAGCCGCGCCGGCCGGCGTCGTAGGGCGCGGCCGGGTCCTTGACCACCACGCCCTCCTGCCCGGCGTCGACCGCCGCGGCGAACGCCGTGGCTGCCTGCGCCACGTCGTCCACCTCGACCCGGTCGACGAGCAGCGAGGCGTCGACCGCGCCGGTCAGGGCCGCCCACCGCTCCCGCCCGGGCGCGTCGATCAGGTCGGTGCCGTCGAGGTGCAGCAGGTCGAAGAAGTACGGCGTGAGCACCGGCTCGCCGGTGCGCTCGGCGGCGGCCAGCACGGCGGGCGCGACCTGCGTCGGCCCGGTGGTGCTGGGCGTGGTGCGCCGGGCCGCCCGGCTGGACGTCTCCTGGAACGGCAGCGGCCGGCCGGCGGCGTCGAGCCCGATCGCCTCGCCGTCGAGCACCAGCTCACGGGCGGGAAGCGCGCGGACGGCGGCCACCACCTGGGGCAGCCGGCCGGTGATCTCGTCCAGGCTGCGGGTGAAGACCGCTATGTCCGGGCCGGAGCGGTGCACCTGGATGCGGATGCCGTCGAGCTTGACGTCGACCACCGCCGGCACACCGGTGGCGGTCAGCGCCTCGTCGACCGAGGGCGCGCTCTGCGCCAGCATCGGCGCGAGCGGCCGGCCCACCTGGAGCCCGAACCCGGCCAGCGCGGGGGCGCCCCCGGTGAGCGCTGCCACCGCCACCGCCCGCAGGTCACCGGCGAGCAGCAGGGCCCGCCGGACGGCCGTGACCGGTACGTCGGCGGCGCGCGCGACCGCGTCCGCCAGCAGTCCGGCCTGCGCGCCCTGGCGCAGCTCGCCCCGGAACAGGCCGGTCAGCAGGCGCTGCTCGTCGGCGGTGGCGGCGGCGAAGAGACGACCGACCAGCTCCCGTCGCCGGGCCTGCGAACCGGCCCCGGCGACGCGGGAGATCTCCTCGATCGCCGCGTCGACGGCGGCGACGGTGAGCGTCGGCTCGGCGGCCGGCGGGGGCAGGTCACGCAGGCCCGCCCAGCCGACACCGGTCTGACGTTGGCGCAGCTCACCGGCGAGGTAGCCGGCGCCGGCCGGGATCTCGCCCGGCTCCAGCCCTCGAAGCGCGGCAGCCAGCAGCTCCACCTTGGCCCGTCGGCCGCTGGTGGCTCCGACCGCGGCCGAGGTGGCCGCCAGCTCCGCGAAACGCACGCCCACATCCTGCCAGCCGCGTGTGACATCGGGGCGGATCCGGCGGCCCGGCACACCGCACGGGTGCGCCGGGCCGACGGTCAGGCCGAGACGGGTTCCTCGATGCGCAGGCCGCGCCCGCGCACGCCCTCGGCGACCCGGGTGAGCAGCGCGTCGAGCGTGACCAGGGCGGCGGAGAGCTCGCCGATCTGTTCGTTGAGCGTGTCCTCGGACCACGCGGAGACGTCGACGTCCCCCAGAGCACGGACGGCGGCCTGAAGCCGCTCGATCTCGTCGTTCGTACGCATGTTCGAAAGGCTATAACACCCCGCCCGCCGACACACCACAAACTCCGACATCGGCCCCGAAGTTACGGTTTCGACACCTCAGGCGCGGTTTCCGGCCTCCGCCACCCGGGCCAGCAGCAGCGCCTCGGCCAGGCACACCCGGGCGAACTCGCCCAGGTGCAGGCTCTCGTTCGGCCCGTGCGCCCGCGCGTGCGGGTCCTCCACACCGGTCACCAGGATCGCGGCCTGCGGGAACATCTCCTGGAACGTGGCGATGAACGGGATCGACCCGCCGACCCCGATGTCCACCGGGTCGGTGCCGTCCCAGGCCGTCCGGAACGCCGACCGGGCCGCGTCGAACATCGGCCCGGAGGCGTCGATGACGCAGGGCGCGCCGTCGTGCTCGAACGTCACCGACACCTGCGCGCCCCACGGCGCGTGCCGCTCCAGGTGTGCGGTCAGGGCCGCGTACGCCTTCTTCGGGTCGTCGCCCGGCGCCAGCCGTACGCTCAGCTTCGCCTTCGCGGACGGCACCAGCGCGTTCGGTGCCTCGCCGGTGGCCGGCGCGTCCACGCCGAGGATCGCCAGCGCCGGCTTGGTCCAGAGCCGGTCGGTGATCCGGCCGGTGCCGAACAGCTTCGCGCCGTCGACCAGGCCGGCCTCGGCGCGGAACCGGTCCTCCGGGTAGTCGACGCTGGCGCCCTCGCGGGCGGCCAGCCCGTCCACCGCGACGTCGCCGGCCTCGTCGTGCAGCGTGGCGAGCAGCTTCACCAGCGCGGTGAGCGCGTCCGGTACGGCGCCGCCGAACATGCCGCTGTGCACCGCGTGGTCGAGCGTGCGCACCTCCACGAAGCAGTTGACGATGCCGCGCAGCGACGTGGTCAGCGCCGGCACGCCGACGTCCCAGTTGGTGGAGTCGGCGATCACGATGACGTCCGAGGCCAGGTCGTCGCGGTGCTCGGCGAGCAGCCGCTCCAGCGAGTCCGAGCCGTACTCCTCCTCGCCCTCGATGAACAGCACCACGCCGACCGGGAGCCGGTCGCCGAACGCGCGCAGCGCGGCGACGTGCGCCATGATGCCGGCCTTGTCGTCGGCGGCGCCGCGCCCGTACAGGCGGCCGTCGCGCTCCACCGGCTCGAACGGGTCCGACTCCCACAGCGACAGGTCGCCGACCGGCTGCACGTCGTGGTGCGCGTACATGAGCACGGTGGGGGCGCCGGGCGGGGCCGCCTTCGTACCGATCACGGCCGGCTGGCCGCCGGACCGGACGATCCGCGTGTCGAGGCCGCAGCCGCGCAGCAGCTCCGCCACCGCCTCGGCGGAACGCTCCACGTGCGAGTGGTCGAAGCCCTCGAAGGCGATGCCCGGGATGCGGACGAGTCGCTCGAGGTCGGCACGGACGCCGGGGAGTTCCCGCTCGACGGCGGCCCGCACCTCGGACTCGGAGAGGATCGGAGTGGTCATGACCGGAATCGTATGCCGGGCTTACCCCGCCACGTCGCCCGAGCCCGATCGCCTTCCGGCGCGCACGTAGTAGCGGTCCCCGTCGTGCGGCAGGTCCGGGGCGCCGTCGACGACCAGGTCCACCGCTGCCGCCGTACCGTCGGCGGCGAAGTGCGCCCGCTCCCCCGCGTGCCAGCGGCGCAGCTCCGGCAGGATCTGCTCCCCGTCGCGGGCCAGCGCCCGGCGCAACCGCAGCTCGGCCGGCGCGGTGACCAGCACCGACAGCGTCAGCTCGGGGCGTACCGCGGCGCGGGCGGCGCTCACCCCCTCGACGATCAGCACCGGTCCGGCCGGCACCGGCACCACCCGGTCCAGGAAGCGCCGGCGCACCCAGCTGTAGCGGCGGTACCCGCCCGCCCGGCCGGCCCGCAGCGGGCCGAGCACCTGCTCCTCCAGCCGGGTCCAGAAGCTGAGCTGGTCGTCCCAGCCGTCGAGCAGGTCGTCGGTGCGCACGAGCGGCGGACGGGCACCGCCCGCGTGCGCCGCGAGGGCGTCCGCGAGGCGCGCCGCGAACCGGCTCTTGCCCGCGCCGCTGGGCCCGTCGACTGCGACCAGTCGGGTACGCCCCAACCGCGCCGGCCCGGCCAGCACCCGTTGGGCCAACCCGGAGTACGCCTCGATCACTGCGACGTTCACCCGACCGACGCTAACGTTCCCCCGTCCGCTGGAACCTGGGACCCGGGCGGACCGTTTCACCGAGCGGCGGCTCGGTGCGCTGGGCATCATCGGGGGGTGCTCCATGACGTGATGTGTCCGGGCGTCGACGCCCTCCTGGAACAGGCCCGCGCCGGTCTCCGCCGGCTCACTCCGCACGAGACCGTCGAGGCGGTCCGTGGCGGCGCGCTGCTGATCGACACGCGTACCGAGGCGCAGCGCCGCGAGGAGGGTGAGCTGCCCGGCGCGATCGTCATCGACCGCACGGTGCTGGAGTGGCGGCTCGACCCGGCCAGCGCGTGGCGCATACCTGAGGCCACCGGGTACGACCGCGAGATCGTCGTGGTGTGCCGGGAGGGTTACAGCTCCAGCCTGGCCGCCGCCAGCCTCCAGACGCTGGGGCTGCGGCAGGCCACCGACATGGTCGGCGGGGTGCAGGGCTGGCGGGAGGCCGGGCTGCCGATGTCCGACCGCCCGGCCGACGTGCGCTACTGACCTGGTGGCGCGCCGGGTGGCACGAACGGCAGTCCCGGCGGTGGGCCGGACTCGATCAGCCGCCACAGCGCGTCCGTGTCGAGGTGCTCCTCCACCAGGTCACCCAGCAGGTCCAGCGTCCGCTCCCGGGCCGCCGCGAAGGACGTGTCCGGCGCGACCTTGAAGCCGGTCCGCCCGGCCGCCTCCGCGACCTCGGTCAGGAACCGGCGGCGGAACGCGTCGGAGGAGAAGGCGCCGTGCCAGTGCGTGCCGTAGACGGTGCCGAGGCGCGCGCCCTCGCCGGTGCCGTCGGCGTGGCGCAGCAGCGGCGCGAGGCCCGGGTCGGCGGCGGAGACCCGGCCGTGGTGGATCTCGTAGCCGTGCACCGGTACGTCGCCGGCGGCGGTGCCCTCGGCCCGGCGGACCGTCTTGCGCGGCTCGAAGGTGATCTCGACGGGCAGCAGCCCGAGGCCGGGTACGGTGCCCCGGCGGCTCTCCACCGCATCGTGGATCGCCCGGCCCAGCATCTGGAAGCCGCCGCAGATGCCGAGCAGCGGCCGCTTAGCGGCGGCGTGCGCCCGGACCGCGTCGGCCAGGCCGGTCTCTCGCAGCCAGGCCAGGTCGGCGACTGTCGACTTGGTGCCGGGGAGCACCACCAGGTCGGCGGCGGCCAGTTCAGCCGGCTCGACGGTGAGGCGTACCCGCACACCCGGCTCGGCGGCCAGCGCCTCCACGTCGGTGGCGTTGCTGATCCGGGGCAGCCGGACCACTGCGACGTCGAGCCAGTCGGTGCCCCGGGGCGCGGGTGGTCGGCCGAGCACCCGCCCGTACGCGAGCGAGTCCTCCGCGTCCAGCCACAGGTCCAGCGCCCACGGCACCACCCCGTACGTCGGGCGGCCGGTGACCCGGCGCAGCATGTCCAGCCCCGGCTGGAGCAGCCCGCGGTCGCCCCGGAACTTGTTCACCACGAACCCGGCCACGAGCGCCTGGTCGGCCGCGTCGAGCAGGGCGACGGTGCCGAACATCGAGGCGAACACGCCGCCCCGGTCGATGTCGCCGACCACGATCGTGGGCAGCCCGGCCTGCCGCGCCAGCCCCATGTTGACGTAGTCGCCGTCGCGCAGGTTGATCTCGGCGGGGCTGCCCGCGCCCTCGCAGATCACCACGTCGTACTCGGCCCGCAGCTCGGCCAGCGCCGCGTACGCCGTGGTGGCGAGCCGGGACCGCACCTCGTGGTAGTTGGCGGCGGTGACCGTGTCGACCGCCTCGCCGAGCAGCACCACCTGGCTGGCGTGGTCGCTGCCCGGCTTGAGCAGCACCGGGTTGAAGCGCAGGTCGGCTTCGAGCCCACAGGCGGCGGCCTGCATCGCCTGGGCACGGCCCAGTTCGCCGCCGCGACCGTCCGGGCCGACCACCACGGCGGAGTTGTTCGACATGTTCTGTGCCTTGAACGGCGCGACCCGGACGCCCCGGCGGCGCAGCCAGCGGCAGATGCCGGCGGTGAGCACGCTCTTGCCGGCGTCGGACGTGGTGCCGGCGACCAGCAGCCCGCCGCTCACCGCCCGCTCCCCCGGCGGGCTGCACGCGTGAGGAGGCCCAGCGCGGCCCGCCCGGCGGCCCCGGCCAGGCGGCCGACTGTCACCGGATACAGCGCGGCCAGGCCGAGCGCGGCCACACCCACGGCGCCGGAGATCCGGGCGGCCCGCTTCAGGTGCCGCGCCTCGGGGCGGGGGCCGTCACCGAGGAAGGGCCGGGTCTCGGCGCGGCCGAAGTAGACGTTGCGCCCGCCGAGCCGGACGCCGAGAGCGCCGGCCATGGCCGCCTCGCACTGACCGGCGTTCGGGCTCGGGTGGTCGGCCCGGTCCCGCCGCCACACGTGCCAGGCGGCGGCGCGGTCGCCGTGTGCCACCGGCGCGACGGCCACCGTGAGCAGCCCGGTGAGCCGGGACGGCACCAGGTTCAGCGCGTCGTCCAGCCGGGCCGCCGGGGTGCCGAAGCGGGCGTACCGGGGCGAACGGTGGCCGACCATCGCGTCGAGCGTGTTCGCCGCCCGGTAGCCGAGCAGGCCGGGCAGGCCCGCGACCGCGCCCCAGACCAGCGGGGCGACCACGGCGTCCGAGGTGTTCTCGGCGACCGATTCGACTGTGGCGCGGGCGAGTTCGGGCTCGTCGAGGGCGGACGGATCCCGCCCGCAGAGGTTGCCGAGGCGGGCCCGGGCGGCGGGCAGGTCGGCCCGGCCCAGCGCCCGTGCCATCACCCGGGACTCGTGCCGCAGCGTGCGCCCGCCCAGCACCGTCCAGGTGCCCGCGGCCACCAGCGCGGCCCGGGCCACCGGATGGCGGCGGGTCGCCAGCGCGGCGGCGACGCCGAGCAGGACCGGCGCGCCGACCGCCAGCGCGGCGAACGCGGTGCCGGCCGCCCGGTCGGGGCGGTAGACCCGGCGTTCCAGCGCACCGGCCGCCGTGCCGAAGCCGGCCACCGGATGCCACCGGCGGGGGTCGCCGAGCAGGGCGTCGAGCGCGTAGCCCGCCACCAACCCGGTCGCGTTCGCCATCGCGGTCGCCTGCCGCACCCGTCACCACCTCCGGCCGGCCAGCCTAGTCGTACCGCGGGGTGGTGACGCCGACGTCACCACCCCGCGCCCCCGTCGGACGAAGAGTCAGGCGGGCACCGGGGTACGCCGCCGGCCGCGGCGCCCGGAGGTGGCCCCGGCGGCGCCGCCGGGACTCGCGCCGCCCGGCTCGCCCTCACCCGGTCCACCGACACCCGGGGCGGTGACCTCACCCAGCTCGTCGTCTCCGACCGGGGCCGCCTCGTCGCCCTCCTCGGGGGACAGCTCGTCGTCCTCGGCCGGCAGGCCCGGGCCGGTGCCGGACGGTCCGTCCGCCCGCATGCCCGACGGGCCGACCGGATCGCCCGGCAGGCCGGCGGACGGACCGCCGAACCGGGCGTCCCTGCCGGAGACGGGCTCGCCGGGCCGGTCGTCGAACGGGTCGGGTTCGCCCACCCGCTCGACGGTGCCGACGAGCCCGACCCGGCCGCCCCCGTATTCCGGCGGCGGGAAGTCGTCGTCGAAGGGCCGGTCGTCGAACGTCGCCGGGGCCTGCGCGTCCGGCACCGGCTCGGTCGCCTCGCCGTGCACCCGCTGCTCGGCCTCCGCGTCCTCGACCGTGCTGGTGGCCGCGCGGGGCTGGTTACGCAGGAAGCGGGCGCGGCCCCGGGACAGGTCGTGCCCGACGGCGACCGCCTCCAGCTCGTAGAGCGTGCGGTGGGTGCCCGCCTCGTCGGTCCAGTCCCGGGTGTAGAGGCGGCCGGCGACGATCACCGGATCACCGACCGCCACCGAGGCGGCCACCCCCTCGGCGAGGCGGCGCCAGCAGTTGACGCGGACCCGAAGGCTGTTGCCATCGACCCAGCGGCCGCTGTCGCGGTCGAGCCGGCGGGCGGTCGAGGCGACCTTGAAGTTGGCCACCAGCGTTCCGCTCTGCGTGGTCCGGCGCCACTCCGGCGCGGTCAGCACGTTGCCGACGATCGTCACGTACGTATCGAACATCGCCCCTCCCAGGGATCGCTTGTCCCGGTGAGCGTCGGCCGGTCGCCCCGCCCGGACCACCCGCCGGCCCGGACCTGTGGATGACGAGCCGCCCTGTGGACAACCACCTGATCAAGGTCCCGATCTGCTAGGCCCACCGGCCCTACGGGTCTGACCTGCGTCGACGCATGATCGAAAGGAGCCGGCAGGCAGGCGTTCCGGAATCACGCCGGTTGGGTAAGTACTTGATCAACCGAGAGAAAGGGAGCTCCCATGCTTCTCCGAGACGTCCGCGAGGCAGGGCGATGAGCGCCGTGGCGAACCCCGCGACCGTGGCCGAGTGCCTGCGGGTCGGCGCCGGGTTCTCCCAGGGCGACCGCAACTGGATCGCCGAGCAGTTCGCGACCCTGGACACCCGGCTCGCCGGCTTCCACGCCGACGCCACCGAGCTGGAGGTGTCCGTCAAGGACCGCGAGGCCCGGGGCCAGAAGGTGACCCTGGAGTGCTGGATCGCCGGACGGCAGAAGATCGTCACCACCTCGACCGAGGAGGATCTGCACGCCGCGCTGAACGACGTCCGGGACGACCTGCGCCGCAAGCTCAACGACGCGAAGACCCGGCAGGAGCCGCGCAACAACAAGCACCTGCGCGCCGTCGACCAGCCCGAGGGTGCACCGTTGCAGGACGCAGAGCGCGAGGACGCCGAAACCGCCTGAGGCCGCATGCCCCCGTCCGTCCGGTGCGGGCGGGCGGGGGCTACCGCCGGGTAGCACGGCGGCGTACCGTCGCGGTCGTGGAACCGGACGTGCTGGGCGCCCCATACGAGCGGCGGACGATCGACCTGGGCACCGACGACGAGGGGCCGGTGGTCGCGACCCTGGTGCGGCGGCGGGCCGACCGCCCGACCGGCCGCGCGGTGCTGTACGTGCACGGCTTCGTCGACTACTTCTTCCAGACCCACGTGGCCGACTTCTTCGCCGAGCGCGGCTGGGACTTCTACGCGCTCGACCTGCGCAAGTACGGCCGCAGCCTGCTCCCGCACCAGACCCCGAACTTCTGCCGCGACCTGAGCGACTACTTCCCCGAGCTGGACGCCGCCGCGGAGATCATCCGCGCCGAGGAGGGGCACGACACCCTGCTCGCCATGGGCCACTCGACCGGGGGCCTGATCATCTCGCTCTGGGCGAACGACCGCCGCGACGCCGGCCTGGTCGACGGCATCGTGCTCAACAGCCCCTTCTTCGACATCAACGCGCCCTGGATGGTCCGCCGGCCCCTCGCGGCCGCCGTCTCCCGCCTGGGCCGCAGGGCGCCGCAGCGTGTGCTGCCGTTCGGGCTGGGCACGGTGTACGGCGAGAGCCTGCACGCCGACCACCGGGGCGAGTGGCGGTACGACCTGGCCTGGAAGCCGCTCGCCGGGTTCCCGGTCCGGGCCGGCTGGATCAACGCGATCCGCGCCGGTCAGCGCCGACTGCGGGCCGGGCTGGACATCCCGGTGCCGGTGCTGCTCGCCTGCTCCACGCGCAGCTTCCGGGGCACGAAGTGGCACGACAGCGCCACCGGCGCCGACGCGGTGCTCGACGTCGAGCACATGGTGCGCTGGGCGCCCCGCCTCGGCCGGCACGTCACCCTGGCCCGCTTCGACGGCGGGCTGCACGACCTCACGCTGTCCAGTCCCGGCGTACGCGAAAAGGTCTTCGCGGAGGTCGGACGGTGGGCGGAGGGATTCCTGCGCGCCGGGCCGACCGAGCCGGAGCCCACGACACCGCCGGCCCCGCGGCGGCCGGCCGACGCGACCGCCGAGGGCTGAGGCCGGTCCGTCCCGCCGCCGGGACGCCCGGCCCAGTCGGCCGCCCCGCCGCCGGACGGCCGGTTCAGTCGGCGACGACCGCCGTGAGCGCGGCGCGGATCCGGTCGAAGGTGGCGATCGGATGGCCACCGGCCTGCGGCGGCAGCACCACGCCGAGGCAGCGCAACGCGGGCCCGCCGTCCGGTCCGGCCTCGACCGCGAACACCGGCGCGCCCACGTAGCCTGCGGGCAGCTCCGTGGTGACCCGCACCTCGCCGCCGTCCCGGGCGACCCGCTCGACCACCGCCTCCAACGGCCGCGACCCGCCGTCGCCGACGCCCAGGGCCAGCACGAACGCCGAGGCGGGCGCCGCGCCGATCCGGGCGACCGAGTCGGCCGGCGCGGCCACCGCCTCGGTGACATGCTGGGTACGCCAGCGCCAGCCCCGGTCGTCGGCCCAGCCGTGCAGTCCGCCGGTCGGCATCGCGGCGAGCCCCAGTTCCGGCAGGTGCAGCCAGTGGTCGGCGAAACCGGGCAGGTCGATCGGCTCGTCCGCCCCCTCGGCCGGTTCGGTGACGCTCGGCCGCAACCCGATCTCGCCGTACGCGCGGCCGGTGAGCGCGTCGGCGGTGAGCAGCCACTCGTGCGCGATCTCGCCGTCGTCGGTGGCGCCGACCAGCTCGCTGTAGAAGAAGGCGGTGCCGAGGACGCCGGGCGGTGTGCCCGGTCCGTCCGAGCCGGTGAGGGGCAGGATGGCCCGCCCGAGGAGCTGACACAGCTCGAAGACGATCTCGTTCTCGGTTTCCTGGTCGAGCAGCATCCGACGAGGGTACGGATCGCGTCCCGCCCGGCCCGCGCCGGACCCGCCGGAACTGTGGTGCCGGTCCGGGCCCCGGCGTGGGACGCTGACGGGCGGAACGGACGCGCCGACCCGTACCCCCGGGCACGCCGGGAGCGGCGGTACCCTCTTGGCGCGACGACCGTCGGCGCGCGCGCCCGTAGCTCAGCGGATAGAGCAGGGGACTTCTAATCCCAAGGCCGCAGGTTCGAATCCTGCCGGGCGCACCCTCACCACCCAGGTCAACGGGTTGTGGCCTCCGGTCGAGACGATCACCCACGGCCCGTACAGCGGTGGCCGCAGCAACGACCGTCAGTAGCAGTCTTCAGGTCTCGCCACGACAGTGCCTGAACCGCAGCCGGTAGCTCGGAGGACGATCTGCCGGGCTGCTTGGGCGGGCGTGAGGTGCGTGGTGTCGACGACCTCGGCCTCGGCATGCAGCCACGTGCGGGCCGCCTCGGCGTAGGGCTCGAGGTACTTGAGGCGGAACGGGGAGGGGACGGGGTGTTCCCTCTCGATACGCCTGCGGAGGGTGTCCTGGTCAGCGTGGAGAACGAAATGCCTTACCGGTATGGCGTGTTGGGCAAGGCCCCCGCTGATCTCGCGCCAGTACTGCTCCACCAGGACGGTCATGGGCATCACCAGCACGCCGCCGGTGTAGTCGAGCACGCGGCGGGCGGTTTCGACGACGAGCTGCCGCCACGGCGGCCAGTGCTGGAAGTTGTCCGTCGCGGGCAACCCCGGCGTGATGTCCATGAGTGCCTCGCCGACCTTCTCGGCGTCGAACACCCGTGAATCCGGGATCAGTTGTTGCACGAGCACACTGGTCGTCGTCTTGCCCGCGCCGTGGGTGCCGTTGAGCCATACGATCACGGGGCACGTTAACGCGGGCGAGCAACCGGGCGGCGTTGACGTGGCCCCGGCTGAACGTCGGGTAAGTGGGCGCTTGGCGCAGGCCACTACGCTCCACACCAGAACTGTGGGACTCGACTCTCCACCTCCCGGGCTTGGAGGCAGTGGTGCCGGTCGTGCTCGGGCCATACCCGCTGTGTCCGACGTGCCAGAAGACGAACGGCGGCCTCATCGCCGCCAAGCACCGCCAGATTCACCTCCGGGCGCACGGCAGGGAGGCGTGTGTCGATGCGGGCCTTGCCGGACTCCTGGCCAGCCTCTGGGCTGTCTGCGACACGCGTAGCTGTTGCGAGAACGACCGCGGGCGGGCGTACGTCGTACCGACCGCGGATACCTGTGACGCAGCAGAACACCTGCTGACCAGACTCGGACTGCGCCCGACGAATCTCGACGGGACCCTCTATTTCCACAAGCCCAGCTCATTTCGGCTGGACGACGCCGCCCAGGTGCGACGCGTGCTCGAACGACCAGGCGGTGCCCACTCGCGCTGGCGGGTGAACGAGAACGGGGTGTTCGAACCCGTCCGCCACGAAGACGGATCCGCCGGCCCTGACGCCGGTCCATGACGAGCGTCCTCCCAGCGGCTACCGTGCCCTGATGGCCGTCTCGCCGTACGTGGCCCGGCTGCGGGCGGTGATCGGCCACGAGTTGATCCAGATGCCGTCGGTGTCGGTCGTCGTCGTCGACGACCGCGCACGGATCCTGCTGGTACGTCATGCCGAGGACGGGAACGGGTGGGCGGTGCCCGGCGGCGCGGTCGACATCGGAGAGTCCCCGGCCCAGGCGGCCGTGCGTGAGATCCGCGAGGAGATCGGCGTTCGGATCAGCCGGCCACGGCTGCTGGACGTTCTCGGCGGCCCCGACTACGAGGTGACCTACCCGAACGGCGACCGCGTCGCCTACGTCACCGCGGTCTACCAGGCGATCATCGCCGACGGAGAGCCGGTCCCGACCACGAGGAGATCAGCGAGCTGGACTGGTTCACCCCACCGCAGCTGGCCGGTGCCGATCTCAACCGCTTCTCCCGGGCTCTGCTGCGGGCCACCGGCCACTTGGCCGGGTGACGGCGACCGCTTCGCGCAGCGACTCCGGCCGACGACGGCCGACGGCTCGCGTCGAAGGCGGCCAGGGCCGGGAGAGTACAGCCGGGCCCGTACGCGAGTACGACCAGCGGACGGCCCGGCTGAACAACTCAGGCCGCCGTCAGCGCCGCCAGGGCACGGTCCATCGCGGCGTTGAACTCCTCCGGTGTCAGCGTCAGCCGGGCCTTGACGTCGCGGCTCCACTGGTCGGCGAGGACCTCGGCGGAACCCGCCTCGACGCCGTCGAGCGCCGCGTCGGCCAGGTCCGACGGCGCGATCTTGTCCACGGGCCAGCCCGCGGACATGTCGGTGTCGGCCAGGCCGAGGTGCACCGCCGTCACGAGCGTGCCCTGGTCGGCGAGTTCCAGGCGTACGCCGTTCGTCATCGCCCACGCGGCAGCCTTGGTCAGGTGGTACGCGCCGGCACCCCGGCCCCCGAACCACGACATGGCGGAGAGCACGTTCACGATCGCGCCTCCGCCGTTGCGGGCGAGCGCCGGCGCGAAGGCCCGGATCATCTCCAGGTGGCCGAGCACGTTGGTCTCCACCTCGTGCCGCACCGCTTCCAGCGAACCGGTCACCAGGTCGGTTCCGGTTTGGATTCCCGCGTTGTTGACGAGCAGCGTGACGTCCGGGGCGGCAGCGGCGACGGCACGTACTGATGCGGGACTGGTGATGTCGAGCGGCAGCACCTCGACCCCGGGCAGGTCGACCGTCTCCGGCCGCCGGGCCGTCGCGTAGACCTTGCGGGCGCCGCGTTCGAGCAGGCGCTGGGCGAAGGCGCGGCCCAGGCCGCGGTTGGCTCCGGTGACGAGCGCGATCGAGTCGTTGATGTCCATGCCAGGTACGCTAAAACCTGACGTTGACGTCAGAGGCAAGTGCTGACCGTCGGGACCGGGGTGAGAGGGGTCACCATGACCGCGACCGCAGCCGAGCAGCTGATCCGCATCGGTGAGGTGGCGCGGGGCGCCGGTGTCTCGGTGCGCGCCGTGCGCTACTACGAGGAACAGGGTCTTCTCATCCCCAGGCGCAGCCCGTCCGGCCAGCGCCTCTACCGGCAGGACACGGTCACGCTGGTGCGCTTCATCCAGCAGATGTACGCGGCGGGCCTGACCAGCAGCCGGATCGCGGAACTCCTGCCGTGCTGGGACTCCGGGCACACCGACCCCGCGCAGCGGGCCATGCTGCGCGCCGAGCGCGAGCGCATCCAGGCCAAGGTCGACGACCTGCGGGCCGCGCTGGACCGCCTCGACGAGGTCATCGCGATCACCGACACGCACCCGTAGGCGCCCGTTATCCGCGGCCCTCGGTCTCACGGAGAGCACGCCGAGCGCCGACGACCGCCAGCCCCACGCCGCCGAGCGCAACTGCTGTCTCCACTGCCGAGGACACCTCAAGGGCGCTTCCTGGTGAAGCACCCACGCTCACCATGAATCCCGGTTGCAGGAAGGCGTCCCTGGCGGGCTCGACAAACGTCCACCAACCCGCCCACGCGGAGGCGAGGTCCGCGCAGGCCCGCACGGCGACCACCGCCAGCAGGACCATCCCCGCCGTGAGGAGTCCGCGCCGGTCGCCCCGCCATCCGGACCACGCCAGCACCCCTGCGGTCACGAGCGCGGCGAGCAACGCCGGCTGCAGCGCCAGGAGCAGCTCGGGCAGCGGCGGGTCGCCGGGCGTCGCCGCCACGCTCAGCCCGCACCAGACGAGCACGGCCACCGCCAGGACCGTCGTCACCACACCCCGCCGTCCGCCGCGTGCCGGCAACGCCGGCACGGCAACGGAAAGCAGGAGTACGCCGAGTGCCAAGCCCCACGCGGTCAGGCGTTGCTGGTCCAGGCCCTCCCGCAGGCTCTCCACAAAGTACGTCCGCGTCGCCGCCTGGCTCCCCCGCGGCCCGCCCGCGTCAGCCACCCGTTCTCGGTGCCAGAGCAGGTTCGCCGCTGCCACCAGGGCGAAAACCCCGGCGCCGGCGGCGACGCCCCACCGCACCCGGGGCGTACCGGAGGCGGTGAGCGCGTGGCCAGCCAGCGCCGCCAGCGTGACCACTGCCCACAGAAGCGACGCCTCCCGCATGGCGAGCAGCGCCGCTCCGACCGACAGCAGCCCGGCCACGACCGCGGCGACTCCCAGGCCCGACGACAAGCGCATGGCGCAGAGAGTGGCACAGGAATCCGGGCCGCGATGACCCGCCGGTTTCGTCGGTGGCCTCGGGCATGATCGCGTGCGCCGCCGGACGACGACGCGGGTGCCCCGAACGAGATCTCCTACTGGGGTTCTCCGGGGACTAGCGTGCCGTGCCGGCGAGCAGCCACCGCCGGACGGGCACCTCCAGCAGCACCCGGTCACCGTCCGGCGTGACCGGCTGCCGGATGTCCCACCCGCCGTACTTCTCGGCGAATGCCGCGACGATCCCGGGCGGGAAGCCGGTGCGGTGTACGCGGGCCTCGCCCTCCGCGACGACCGGGTCGACGCCGTCCTCCAGGGCGAGCGAGACGCGGGGGTCGGCCGCCACGTTGCGGGCCTTCACGCTGCGCCCCTCGCAGCCGATCCACCAGACGCCGTCGGCGTAGACGAACCACACCGGCGTGACGTGCGGGGAGCCGTCACGGCGTAGCGTGCAGAGCCAGACGTTGCGCTCGCGGGCGAGCCGGTCCTCGACGGCCGGCGGAAGCGGTGTGGCGAAAGATGAGGCCATGCGACAAGTGGATCAGGTGTCACGCGGCGGCACGTGACCGGCTCACTCGCAGATCCGCCACTCGCCGTCTTCCTTGACCATCGGGAACGACTGCGTCACGTTCGTGCCGACCGCCGGCGTGAAGCGGATGGTCGTCGACCCGCTCACCCGCCCGTTGTTGTTCGACACGTTCAGCCCGGTGATCTCGTAGCCGGTGAACTCCGGCTGGGAGGACTGCTGCCGGGTGAAGTCCGCCTCGCTGACCCGGTCGCGCACCGAGGAGCAGAACTGCCGGTACGCGGCGGGATAGTCGCGGTCGACGATCGCCTCGGCGTACGTCTCCGCTGTGGACCGGGCCGGACCGGTGGCTTCCTGCACGGCCCGGAAGAGGAAGAAACCGGCGAGCACCCCGCCGGAGCAACAGATCGCCAGCACCACGCCGAGCACGATGAACCAGGTTCGCTTGGACTTCTTCGGCGGCACCATGGCCGGCTGGTATGCCATACCCCGCAGGGTAGGAAACGCCGGCAACCGTAAACCGGATGCTGCGGCTCCGCTTCTCGGCGACCATCGATCGATGCCCGCACACCGCCCGGCCGAACCGGACATCAGTCGCTACTACACAGAGGTCTACGTCGAGGCCGACCGGCTGGAAGGGTCACCGCAGGGCCGGCTGGAGGCACGGCGTACCCGGGATCTGCTCGCCCGGCTGCTGCCCGCCGCACCCGCGGACGTGCTGGACGTCGGCGGCGGTCCCGGGGCCTACGCGGGCCCGCTCGCCGCGGCCGGTTACCGGGTGCACCTGGTCGACCTGGTGCCCGCGCACGTGGCGGCGGCGCGGTCCGCGTACCCGCTGGTGACCGCGTCGGTGGGTGACGCCCGCGCGTTGCCGTCGCCCGACGCGGCGGCGGACGCGACGCTGCTGCTCGGCCCGCTCTACCACCTGCCGCGGCAGGCCGACCGGGTGGCGGCGCTGCGCGAGGCGGCGCGGGTGACCCGGCCGGGCGGGACGGTCGTGGCGGCGGCGATCAGCCGCCACGCCGCGCTGATCGACCTGAGCGCGCAGGGCCGCGTGGACGAGCACAACCGTCAGTTGCTGCGCGCCGAGTACGAGACCGGCGTGAACGATCCGCGCACCGGGTTCACCACCGCGTTCTTCCATCGGCCGGAGGAACTGGCCGCCGACTTCGTCGCGGCCGGACTGCCCACCCCGGAGGTGTACGGAGTGGAGGGTCCGCTGTGGCCGCTGCTGAACGCGCTCGGCACCGGGTCGCACGAGCGGTTGTTCGCCGACGCGGTGGCCTGCGCCGAGACGTTCGAGCGGGACGCCGCGATCGTCGGCGCCAGCGCCCACCTGCTCGCCGCCGCGCCGCTGACCGTCGGGCCGGACCGCCGCCTGCTTTACGCCGGAACGAAACTCGTCAAGCACCAAGGGTGACCAGTTGCGACAAACCATGTTATTCTCCAGCGTCAATCTATGCCGCGCGGACCCGGCCGGGTCGCTGCCGGAAGGACATCCCCTCGATGCCGGTCGCTGCCGCCATGCCCCTGTCACGGCCCTCGCCGGCCCGTCCGGCGGGTGACGCGTTCGGCCTGATCTTCACGACCACGCCGGCGCTGCTACGGCTCACCTGCGGCCTGGTCGGCGCTGCGGTCGCGCTGTCGGTGCGTACGCCGCCGGTGCGGGTGGCGCTGCTGATCCCCGCGGTCGTCGTGCTGACCGCCTGGTCGGTCTGGTACGCGTTCCGCGCGTTCCGGCACGGGATCGGTGGCGCGCTGGTCGCCGGTGACGTGGCGCTGACCACCGCCACCGCGCTCGCCGTGCCGTGGCTGGTCGCGCCGGAGGTGCTGCCGGGCGAGGCGAGTTGGGTCGCGGTGCTGGCCAGCTCGACAGTCATCAACGCGCAGGCCACCGCCCCGGCCCGCTGGTCCGTGCCGGCCGGTCTGCTGGTCACCGCCGCGTACGTCACCGGCGCCACGCTGGCCGGCGACCCGGCCGAGGCGCGGGCCCACGCCGGGACGCTGCTGGTGCAGACCGGCAGCACGGCGGTGATGACGGCGGTGATGCGCCGCCGGATCGGCCGCGCCGACGCCGCGTTCGCCGACTACCAGCGCCTGTCCCGCGAGGCGGTGGTGGCGCGTGCGGCCCGCGAGGACGAACGGCGGCAGAACCGCGACCTGCACGACACCGTCCTGGGCACGCTCACCATGGTCGGCCTCGGCGCCGTACCCGACTCGGCGACGTTGCGCCGGCGGTGCGCGGACGATCTGCGTACCCTCACCGCCCTGGCTGGTGCGCGGACCGCGACCGCGGCCGGCGAGGCCGACCTGGACGAACGTCTGCGCGAGGTGCTGGCCGGGACGCCCGGGCCGGCGGTGACCGCGACGCTTGCGCCGTGCCGGCTGCCGGCGGAGGTCGCCACGGCGCTCGCCGACAGCGCCGCCGCCGCGCTGGCGAACGTGGCGCGGCACGCGCCGGGCGCGGCCACGTCGCTGTGCCTGGCCCGCGAGGGCGGCACCGTCGTGGTCGAGGTGGTCGACGACGGTCCCGGGTTCGACCCGTCCACGGTCCCGGCCCACCGGTACGGGCTGCGCGAGTCGATCCACGGGAGGATGAGCACTGTGGGCGGTCGGGCGGTGGTGACTTCCGCCCCTGGCGCCGGCACCCGGATTCGGCTGGAGTGGTCCGATGGCGAGTGAGTCGGGTACGGCCGTGTCGGCCGGCCCCGCGCTGCGCCCGCTGCCCCGGCCGCGCGCGGCGACGCGCTCCGGAGCGGCCACCGCCCCGCCGGAGGCGCACGCGGTGGCCGACGCGTCCGACGGTGGCGCGCGGATCGCCGTGATCGTCATCGCGGCGGCCTGGCACCTGGCGGTCGCGCTGCCGGCCGTGTTGCGGGCCGGACCGGGGATGGCCTTCCCGGCCGTGGTGGCGGCGGGCTGGCTGGTGACCGCGCTGGTCGGGGTCGGGGCCGGCGTACGGCTGCTGCGCGGCGGGCTGCCGGCGGCCGGGCCGCTGGCCTCGGTGCTGCTGGTGGTCGACGCGGCGGTGGTCGCCGGGGCCGGCGAACGGTTCCTGTTCAGCACCGCCAACTGGGTGTGGGGCGGCCTGGCCTGGTTCTTCCTGCTGGTGCTCTGGCAGCGGCCGGTGCGCTGGCTGCTGGTCATGCTCGCCGCGCACGGCACGACGGCGCTGGCGGCGGTGGTGCTGTACGGGGCGACCGCCCCGGCCGACCTGAGCCGGGCCGCGATGTACGTCTACGGCACCTCCACCCTGCCGGTGGCGGTCTTCGTCGGCGCGGCGGCGCTCACCGCGCAGGCCCGGGGTCGGGCGGCCACCGCGGCGGCGACGCTCGCCGTGGCGGCGGAGCGGGAGGCGGCCGAGCGGGCCCGCACCGAACGGCAGGCGCGGCTGGCCCTGGTCAGCGGCACGGCCGAGGAGGTGCTGGCAGAACTGGCGGCGGGCGACGCCGACCCGGCCGACCCGGCGGTACGGCGGCGCGCGGTGCTGGCGGCGGCCCGGCTGCGCCGGCTGATCGCCGAGTCGGACGACGTTCCGGACGCGCTGCTGCACGAACTGCGTGCGGCGGCCGACCTGGCCGAGCGCAACGGACTGCCGATCGACCTGGTGTCGGTCGGCACGCCACCGGAACTGCCGGTGGAGATCAGGCGCGGCCTGGCCGACCCGCTCACCGCGGCGCTCGCCGCCGCCGAGGGCTGGGCCCGGCTCACAGTGGTCGCGGCCCCGGACGAGGTGGTGGTCAGCCTGGTGACACCGGAGCACGACGGCCCGGACGAGCCGGCGACCGGCGGGGACGGGCCGGTGGAACACCTGCACGAGCGGGACGGGGAGATCAGATGGACGCAGACCCGCTGGCGGCGGACGTGAACGCCGGAACCCCGATCGGGGTGGCGATCGTGGACGACCATCCGGTGGTGATCGACGGGGTGCGCGCCTGGCTGGCCCGCGAACCCCGGTTGCGGGTGCTGGCCACCGGCGACGACCCGGACGAGGTGCTGCGGGCCGCGCCGGACGCCGAGGTGGTGCTGCTCGACCTGCGCCTGCACGGCCGGATGGTGCTGGACAAGCTGGCCGAGCTGAGCGCGGCCGGGCGCCGGGTGGTGGTCTACTCCGAGCACAGCGACCCGACGACCATGCTTGCCGCGCTCGACGCCGGGGCGGTGGCGTTCCTGGCCAAGCACGAGGGGCGCGAGCACTGTGTGGCCACCGTGCTGGCGGCGGCGAGCGACCGGCCGTACGTGCCGCCGGCTCTGGCCGGCGCGATGGTGGGTGACGCCCGCCCGGATCGTCCGTCCCTGTCGGACAAGGAGCGCGAGGCGCTGCTGCTGTGGTTCCAGTCGATGTCGAAGGCGTCGGTGGCCCGCCGGATGCAGATCAGTGAGCACACCGTGAAGCAGTACGTCGACCGTGCGCGGATCAAATACACCCGAGCGGGGCGCCCGGCCGCCACGAAGGCGGCACTGCTCGCCCGGGCGATCGAGGACGGACTCGTCCGACCGGAAGATATCGGCATCTACCGGTCGCAGGCGTCGGCCGACCGGCCGACCCCCTAACAGGTGTCATGACAGTCACCCCAGGAACCGGGCAGGCTGACCGGTACCGCCAACCGTCATCGGGAGGTCGTACCGTGCCGGAGGACGCCACACCCTTCTTCGTCGGACCGCATCGGTTCGACGCCGACGACGACCCCACCCGTCCCGTGCTCGACCGGCGCTACGAGCTGGTGCCCGAGCCGGGCGAACGTCTGCTCGGTCAGCACTGCCTGCGCGTCGCCGGTCACCTGCTCGGTCCGAGCGAGGACGTCCGCTGCTGGTCGCTGCCCTCGCCGGCGACGATCACCGTGACCGAGCGACGGCTGGCGTACGTCTGCACCGGTTCCGAACTGTCTGTGGTCTCCGGGCGGGACAGCCGGGCGGGTGCCCGGCACCGGCGTCCGGTCCGACTGTCCCGCCTGGTCAGCGGCCAGATCCGCTGGCAGTGGCCGTCCCGGCTGGAACTGGCCGAGGTGGGCGACGGCATCGCCGAGCTGCGCATCGTCTGCGACGCGCTGCGCACCATCCGGCAGCCGGCGCTGGCGCTGACCGGCCCGGTCGGTCTGGTCGCCGGGCTGGCCCGGCAGGTACGCCGCTCGGTGGCCGGGTTCCGGCTCGCCAACGCCGACATGGTGGACCTGTCCCCGCCGGAACGGGACGTCCTCGCCGTCCGGGGGGCCGCCTCCCCCGGCCCGACGCTGGGCACCGTGACGCTGCCGGGCTCGCTGCCGGTGGAGTTCCTGTCCCGCGACGACTACTACCGTCCGCCCGAGGCCGAGGCCGAGGCGTCGCCGTGGGCGTGGTCCGGCTTCCCCGCCCACGACCACCCGGCTCCGCCTGCCGACGCTCCCCCGCAGCGGAACCCGGCGTAGTCAGGAGGCGCTGCGGGTGCGGCGCTCGGACCGGTCCAGCTCGACTGCCTCCTCCGGGGTCGGCGCGCTGCCGCCCAGGTGCGCCGGCTGCCACCAGGTGTCGTCCGGGCCGGACGGCTTGTCCGGGTACTCCCGCTGGGCCCGGTCGACCAGCGCCGACAGGCGGGTACGCAGGTCGGCGGTCATGGCGGTGGCGTCCGGGTAGGCGGACGGGTCCATCGGGTCGCCGACGATGATGGTGATCGGGGTGTGCCGGCGGGTCAGCGTGCGCGGGCGGCCCTTCGTCCACAGCCGCTGGGTGCCCCAGAGCGCGACCGGCAGCAGCGGCACGCCCGCCTCCTGCGACATCCGGGCCGCGCCGTTCTTCAGGTCCTTCACGGTGAAGGAGCGGCTGATCGTCGCCTCCGGGAAGACGCCCACCACCTCGCCCCCGCGCAGCGCGCTCACCGCGGCGGCGTACGAGCCGGCGCCGGCGGACCGGTTGACCGGGATGTGCTTCATGCCGCGCATCAGCGGACCGGAGACGCGGTGCCGGAAGACGCTGTCCTTCGCCATGAACCGGACCAGCCGCTTGGCCGGGTGCGCGCCGTAGCCGCAGAAGATGAAGTCGAGGTAGCTCACGTGGTTGGACGCGAGCACGGCGCCGCCGGTGTGCGGCACGTGGTCGCTGCCGGACACGTCGAGGCGCAGGTCGAGGAGCCGGAACATCGTCTTCGCGGCGGTGATCACAGGGGGGTACACGAGTTCCGACATGTCGAAACTTTACCCCGAGTAGGTTACGCGACCGTAGGGCCGATCTGCCCTCGGCAGACCCGGGTCGCGCACCGGCCCGGGCCCGGCGACGATGGCGCCATGACCGAACGCGCTGTGCTGCTCTGGATTCACGGCGGAGGCTGGCGGGCCCGGGCCGAGGAGGACGGGACGGCGCTCGCGTCCCTCGGGCTGCGCGTGGTGCCGGCCACGTACCGGTTCTCGCACCAGGCGCGCTGGCCGGCCCAGTTCGACGACGTCCGCGTCTCGGCCCGGGCCGCCCGGGCCGAGGCGGGCGGCCTGCCGCTGCTGGTGGGCGGCGACTCGGCCGGCGGGATGCTGGCCCTTCAGCTCGGCCTGCGCGGGGTGGACCGGCCCGGCGACGTGGCCGGGGTGCTCGCGTACTGGGCCCCCGTCGACCCGCTCGACCCGGAGCAGCGGCGCCGGCGCGCCCCCGGCGACGACCCGTGGACCGACCTGCTGGGCCATCCGCCGGCCGCGGGCGACCCGGCCACCGTCGACGCGACCGTCGCCACCCACCTCGGCTCCGGCGTGCCGGTGCTGCTGGTCCAGGGGCGCGACGACGTCGCGGTGCCGGCCGCCCAGCCGGTCGAACTGGCCGGCCGGCTGCTCGCCGCCGGGCACCCGGCGCACCTCTGGCTCACCCACGGCGGTCACGCGCTCGACCTGGCCCGGCCCGACCTGCGCGCGGCTGCCGCCGCGTTCCTGGACAGCGTCCTGCCCGCCGTCGCGGGCGACTAGGTTCGAGGCATGCCCGACCTCGCCGCGATCGTCATCCACTGCCGCGACCCCTACCTGCTGGCCCCGTTCTGGAGTGCGGTCACCGGGCTGCCGGTGGTCGAGGCGGACCGGGTGAAGCTCGCCGAGGGCACGCTCGCGCCGACGGAGGCGGTGCTGCTGCGCGATCCGCACGGGCGGCGTCCGGATCTGTGGATCAGCCCCGCCGACGTGTTGCCGGAGCCCGGCCGGATCCACCTCGACCTGGTCGGCGACGCCGAGGAGCGGGCCGCGGTTCTGGAGGCGGGCGCGACAGTCGTCCGCGAGCTGCCGCGCTGGACCGTGCTTGCCGACCCGGAGGGCAACGAGTTCTGCCTGCTCCCGCCGAACGAGGCACACACCGCGCCGCCGCCCGGGCACTGAACCGCCGCCCGGGCACGGCACCGACCCGCCGTCCCGGCGCCAGCCCGCTCAGTCGGCCAGCTCGTCGAGGTCGAGCCGGCCCCGGGCGAACGCGTCCACCCGGCCCCAGCGACCCGGGATGTCCAGCACCTCGATCCGTCCCATACCCACCGGCAGCCGCGGGTCGACCGCCAGGTGTTTGTCGTGCGGCTCCAGCCCCAGCATGGTGCGCAGCAGCAGCAGCGGCGCCCCGGTGGACCACGCCTGCGGGCTGCACGCGGTCGGGTACTCCACCGGGAACTTGGTCAGCTCGCGCTGGTAGCCGCCGAACGCCTCCGGCAGCCGGCCCTCGAAGTAGGTGGCCGCGTCGAGGATGCCGTTTGCGACTGTGGCGGCCTCCTCGGCGAAGCCGTACCGGCGCAGGCCCCAGGCGACGAACGAGTTGTCGAACGGCCAGATCGTGCCGTTGTGGTAGCCGATCGGGTTGTAGCGGACCTCGCCCTCGGCCAGCGTCCGCACCCCCCAGCCGGACCAGAGCCGCGGGCCGACCAGATGCTCGGCGACCTTCGGCGCCCGCTCGTCGTCCACGATCCCGCTCCACAGCAGGTGGCCGATGTTGGAGGTGAGCACGTCGCACTGGCGCCCGTCCGGGTCCAGTGCGAGCGCGTAGAAGCCGCGGTCGGCGACCCACCAGTCGTTGTTGAAGCGCCGCTTCAGCTCCGCCGCCTCGCGTTCCAGCTGATCGGCGTACGTGGGGTCGCCCCAGAACTCCCGGGCCATCCGGGCGGCCCGCATCTTCGCGTCGTACGCGTACCCCTGCACCTCGCAGGTGGCCCGGGGGAACGGCGGCAGCGTGCCGTCGGCGTACGAGATGGAGTCCCACGAGTCCTTCCAGCACTGGTTCTCCAGGCCGGTGTCGGTGTTGCGCCGCTCGTACCAGATGTAGCCGTTGCCGAGCAGGTCGGCGTAGTCGTCGACCCACTTCAGCGCGGCCCGGCACTCCCGTTCCAGCTCCTTGACCAGCGCGCCGTCGCCGCTCCACCGCTCGTACTCGTCGAGCAGCACCACGAACAGCGGGGTCGCGTCCACCGAGCCGTAGTACGGCGAGTGCGGCTGCTCCTCGAACGCGGCGGTCTCGCCGTACCGCATCTCGTGCAGGATCCGCCCCGGATCCTCGTCCCGGAAGTCGTCGAACCGCGTGCCCTGGAGCGCGCCGAGGATCCGCAGCGTGGTCTTCGACATCTCCGGCGCGAACGGCAGCACCTGGAGGCAGGTGAGGATGCTGTCCCGGCCGAACATGGTCATGAACCAGGGCAGGCCGGCCGCGGGCAGCGTCTGCCCGCCGAGCGACAGCGGTGAGAAGCGCAGCGCCGCGAGGTCGACCAGGCTCCGCCGGTACGTCGCGGCGAGTTGCTCGTGCTCGCTGTTCAGCTTCGGGGCCCGGCTGATCCACTCCTCCAGGTCGTGCTGGAGCGCGAGCCGCTCGGTGCCGTGCGCGCGCAGTCCCATCCGCAGGTCCCGGCCGCCGGGGCCGATCGCGAACGTCTGCACGTCGATGACGGCGTCCCACTGCTCGTTGGGTTCCAGCCGGATGCTCCAGGCGAAGCCGCGCTGGTCGTAGCGGGCCGGCTGGTTGGCGGAGACGAGCGTCTCGCGCCGGAAGTTGCCGCGCCGGTAGCCCAGGCGCAGCCGGTCCGACTCGGCCTCGGCGTAGTGTTCGCCCTTCTTGTTCAGGATCTCGTCCTTGACCTGGAACAGGTCGGCGAAGTCGGACCCGGCGTCCATCCGGATCTCCAGGTCGACAGCCTTCTCGTCGTGGTTGAGGATGGTCAGCGTCTCGCGGAAGCTGCCGCCGACCGCCCGCTCCCGGATAACCGACAGCTTCGCGTCGATGTAGTGCGTGGCCATGCCGGGCACCAGGAAGAACCGGGCCTCGTAGTACTGGAGGTCGTCGTAGGAGAGCGCGTTGAGCCGCTCGCCGTTGACGGTGAGCACCCACTTCGACAGGTACCGCGTGTCGAGCGAGAACAGGCCGGTCGGCTCGCTCGGTGTGGCCTCGATGTCGCCGGTGTCCTCGCACACCACGAACGTGTTGCCGTCCAGGATCCGGACGGTGTTGCTGCCGGGCATCAGGCACCCCTCCCGCTGAACGTGTGATGCGGTCCGCGGGAGTCCGGCGGGCCGGGGAAGACCCGCTCGACCTGCAACACGAGCCGCAGGTCGCCGACGACCGTCATGTCGCCGCGCAGCAGCGCCGCGATGGCGTTCTCCTCACCGCCGACCAGCTCGGCGAACAGGCGCGGTTCGGTGCCGACCACCGTGTCCGCCTCGCCGTCCTCCTGCCGGACCCGCAGGTTGCCCCGATCGATCTCCAGCAACCAGTGCGTGGTGTGCGGGCCCTCGTGCAGGTCGAAGCGGAGCGTTCCGGATGTCTTGACCAGCAGCGGCTCGAACCCCCGCCGGTCCAGGTCCTCGAAGAATCTCGTGGTCATGTCCACCATCCGGGCGACTCCTCCCGCGATCCGCGGTCTACCTGTCGAGGCTCCGTGTCCCCACCCGGTCCGGGGCCAACCTCGCCCGAACCGGGTGAGCGCGGCACCACGGCCCGGACGCGCGACGCCGGCCCCCGAACCGGGAGCCGGCGTCACCGCGGCAGAGAGGTCTAGTTGTTGGGGTCGTCGGCGCTGATGTCCGCGAGCACCGACTGGGGTTCCCGCTCCACCGCCAGGTCACCCATGGAGATCAGGCCGACCAGACGGCCGTCGTCGACCACCGGGAGGCGGCGGACCGCATACGTGCGCATCAGGTCGGCGGCGGCCACGGCGTCGTCGTTCTGGCTGACGGTCACCACGTCCTTGCTGGTGATCTGGTTGAGCCGGGTGGCGGTGGGGTCCATGTTCTCGGCCACGCCCCGCACCGTGATGTCCCGGTCCGTCACGATGCCGACCACGTTGTCGCCGTCGGTCACCACCACGTCGCCGATCGCGCTGTCGCGCATCTCCTGCGCCGCGGCGATGAGTGTGTCGTTGCCGTCCATCGTCACCAACCGGGTCGTCATGAACTCTCCGACCGTTGTCATGGTGCTCCCCTCTCGGTGTCGGCACCGCGGTGTACCCGCCGCCGCAGGCGGGGTAACGCGGGCGTCACCGCCGGTGACGCAGGCGCCGGCGCAGGTCGTAGAAGCCGTTGCTGGACAGCCCGTAGAAGATCGGCAGCAGCAGGAGCACCACGAGCGCCGCCGGCACGCTCAGCAGCACGCCCACCAGACCGGCGATCGCGTACGCGAGGACGCCGAGCAGCGCCCGGACGCGTTCGGCCTCGAAGAACCGGGCGGGGACGTGCGGCTCCAGCAGCTCCCGGTGCCGGCTCAGGTAGTGGTAGAGCCACAGCCAGGTGATCGACAGGACCACGCCGACCAGCGCGTACGCGGACACCGCGACCCGCTCGTCGAAGACGTCGCCCTCCTCCACGGCCCGGGAGACGAGCGCGGTGACGAACGGCAGCAGCGCCACGCTGAACAGCACGCCGAGGTTCGCCCAGTGCAGTCCCCGGTCGGCGCAGCGGACCCGGTGGAACGTCCCCTTGTGGTTCAGCCAGTTGACCGCCACGTACAGGTAGGACGTGACGTAGGCGAGGTAGACCGGCCACTGGTCGAGCAGCGCGCGCAGCATCCCGCCCGGCGCCGTCTCGGGCACCCGCAGGTCGAGCACCAGCAGCGTGATGACGATGGCGAAGACCGCGTCGCTGAACCCGATCGCCCGGCCCGTGTCCGAGCGCATCCCGGCGTCCCCGGTGTCCCCTTCGGCCGTCATCGGCACCCCCGCCCTGCCGGCGTGGGGCAGCCGGCGACCCGGCGCGTATACCCGCTGAGCGGGCGTCCGTGCCGGGTGGTCCGGCACGGACGCCCGCGGGGTCAGCGCTCGGCGGCGACCAGCTCGGCTAGCTGCACGGCGTTCAGCGCCGCGCCCTTGCGCAGGTTGTCGTTGGCACAGAACAGCGCGAGCCCGTGCTCGACGGTCTCGTCGGCGCGGATCCGGCCCACGTACGTCGGGTCCTGGCCGGCCGCCTCCAGCGGCGTCGGCACGTCGCGCAGCGCCACGCCGGGCGCGCCGTCGAGCAGCTCACGGGCCCGGGCCGGGTCGATCGGGCGGGCGAACCGGGCGTTGATCTGCAACGAGTGGCCGGTGAAGACCGGCACCCGCACGCACGTGCCGGAGACCTTCAGCCCGGGGATCTCCAGGATCTTGCGGCTCTCGTTGCGCAGCTTCTGCTCCTCGTCGGTCTCGTCGGAGCCGTCGTCGACGATCGAACCGGCGAGCGGGAGCACGTTGAAGGCGATCGGGCGGGCGAACGAGCGCGGCGCCGGGAACTCCACCGCCCGGCCGTCGAAGGCGAGCCCGGCGGCGTCCCCGGCCACCTTGCGGACCTGCTCGTCCAGTTCCGCCACCCCGGCCAGGCCGGCGCCGGAGACCGCCTGGTAGGTGGCGACGACGAGGCTGACCAGTCCGGCCTCGTCGTGCAGCGGGCGCAGCACCGGCATGGCGGCCATCGTGGTGCAGTTCGGGTTGGCCACGATGCCCTTCGGGCGGTCCGCGATCGCGTGCGGGTTCACCTCGGCCACCACCAGCGGCACCTGCGGGTCCATCCGGAACGCCGAGGAGTTGTCGATCACCACGGCCCCGGCCTCGGCGACCCGGGGAGCCAGCTCCTTCGCGGTGCCCTTGCCCGCCGAGAAGAGCACGATGTCCAGGCCGCGGTAGTCCGCGGTGGCCGCGTCCTCCACGGTGACCTCGCCGTCGCGCCAGGGCAGCGTGCGCCCGGCCGACCGGGCCGAGGCGAACAGGCGCACCTGCTCCGCCGGGAACTCGCGCTCCGCCAGCACCTGCCGCATGACGCCACCGACCTGACCGGTGGCTCCCACAATGCCGATCCTCATGCCCGCGAGGCTACCCAGCCGGGCGGTGCGGGTGGGAAACGTTTCCCACCGCGCGGATGCGGGGCGACGGGAATCACAGGACCGCCGCCCCGCCCGGTCACGTGTGGTCGGCCACCTCGCCGAGACCGCTGGCGACCAGCTCGTCCCGGATGACCGCCGCGTCCCCCTCGATCACCATCGTCAGCGACTCGGGGTGCAGGTAGGTCGCGGCCGCGGCGGAGACGTCCTCGACTGTCGCCGCGAGCAGTTGCTCCCGCAGCCGTGCGTGGTAGTCGTCCGGCAGGTCGTGCACGACCAGCGTGCTCAGGGCCGCGGCGATGGCCCGCGGGCTCTGCAACTCGACCGAGAGCTGCCCGGCCCGCCAGGAACGCGCCACCTCCAGCTCCTCCTCGCTCACCCCGGTGAGCTGGGTACGGGAGATCTCGCCCACCGACTCGACGAGCGCCGGCGCGGTCACCGCGGTCTGCACGCCGGAGCTGACGGCGAACCGGCCGAACCGCCGGGACGAGGCGAAGTCCCCCCGGATCCCGTACGTGTAGCCGCGCACCTCCCGGATCAGGTGGTTGAGCCGGGACGTGAACGCGCCGCCGAGCACGGTCCCAGCGAGCGTCATCGGCACGTGGTCGGGGTGGGCCCGGTGCGGGGACGGGTGGCCGAGCCGCAGCGTGGACTGCACCGAGCCGGGTCGGTCGACCAGGATGATCCGCCGCTGCCCGGCCAGCGGCACGTCGATCGGGCCGCCGCGTTCCGCCGGGCCCCCGCCGGCGCCGGCGAACGCCGTCGCGGCGAGCGCGTCCAGGTCGATCCGCTCCAGGTCACCGGCGACGACGAGCGTGCCGGGGCGGATGAACCACTCCGAGTGGAAGACGGTGACGTCGTCCACCTCCAGCGCGGCCACACTGTCCGGGTCGCCGTAGAGCGGGCGGCCCCACCGGTGCTGCGCGCCGAACAGCTCGGCCCGCAGCACCGCGTCGGCACGCGGCCCGGGGTTGGCCCAGTCCATCCGCAGCGCCGTGGCCTCGTCGTCGCGGACGCGCAGCACGTCGGCCGGGTCGAGCCGGGGCGTACGGACCGCCTCGGCCAGCAGCTCCACGGCGGCGGTCAGCCGGTCCACCGGCACCTGCACGCTCACCTGGAACGAGTCCCAGTCGAGCCCGGTCGCCAGCTCGGTGCCGAGCGCCTCGATGGCCAGCGCGTACGCGGTGGCGTCCCGCTGCGCGGTGCCCTCCTCCAGCGCCTTGGCCAGCACCGCGCCGAGGCCCTCCTTGCCGACCGGCTCCCGGCCCGCGCCGCCGTCGAGCAGCAGCAACGCGACGGCGAGGTTCTGCCCGGGCAGGTGCGCGGCGACCACCTGGCCGCCGGCCGCCGTCCGCCGGACCACCTGCGGGAACCGGTAGGCGCGGGCGGCGCCGGGGCCGGGACGGGTGGCGATCAGCGACATCAGTTCTCCTCGGGCAGGTAGGTCAGGATCACCCGGTCGGCGGCGCCGAGCAGCTCGGCGGCCTGCTCGGCGATCTGCTCCGCGGTCACCGCGAGCCAGGCCGGCAGCCGGTCGGCCGCGCGGGCCGGGTCGCCGAACTGGGTGGCGTACCGGCCGAGCGTGTCCGCCCGCCCGTCCACCGTGGACATCTGCCGCCACCACATGGTGCTCAGCAACGCCTTGGCCCGGTCCAGTTCGGCCGCGGTCACCGGCACTGTGGCCAGCTCGTCGACCACCTCGGCCAGCCCGTCGCGCAGCCGCTCGGCGCTCACCCCGGGGCGGGCCGTGGCGGTGGCGATCAGCGGGGCGGGCGCGTGCGCCAGATCCACCCCGTACGCGCCGACCAGGTCCGGCTGGGCGATCCGCTCACCGTCGGCGAGCCGCTGGTAGAGGCGGCTGCCCCGGCCGCTGCCGAGCACGGTGGCCAGCACCGTCGTCACGTCGTACCCCTCGGTGCCGAACGGGTGGGTGCGGTGCGCGACGTAGACGCGGGGGGCGGGCACGTCGGCGGTGACCGTCTCCACCGCCGGGCGGCCGGTGGCCGGCACCGTGCGGCCGTCCGGCGCGGCCGGGATGTCGGCGCGCGCGTCGAGGCCGCCGAAGTACTTGTCGGCGAGCGCGAACACCTCCGCCGCTTCTGTGTCGCCGACCACTGTGAGGACCGCGTTGTTCGGCGCGTAGTACGTGCTGTGGAACGCCTGGAAGGTGGCCAGGTCGGCGGCGTTCAGGTCGGCCATCGACCCGATCGTCGCGTGGTGGTACGGATGGCCGGGCGGGTAGAGCAGCGGCAGCAGCCGCAGCCACGCGTCGCCGTACGGCACGTTCTCGTAGCGCTGCCGGCGCTCGTTCTTCACCACGTCGCGCTGGTTGTCCAGCGTCTGCTGGGTCAGCGCCGGTACCAGACCGCCCATCCGGTCGGCCTCCAGCCAGAGCGCGAGTTCCAGGTGCTCGGCCGGGACCGTCTCGAAGTAGTTTGTCCGGTCCGGGTTGGTCGTCGCGTTGAGCGAGCCGCCCGCGCCCTGGATCAGCTTCATGTGCTCGGTCTTCGCCACGTTCACCGAACCCTCGAACATGAGGTGCTCGAAGAGGTGGGCGAAGCCGGTCTGTCCCGCCGGCTCGTGGCGTGAGCCCACGTCGTACCAGAGGTTGACCGCCACGGCCGGGGCGGTGCGGTCCTCGCTCACCACCACGCGCAGGCCGTTGTCCAGTCGGGTCGTCTCGATCGGCCAGGGGAAACCGCTGTCGGGCATGAGACGACGCTATCCGATCTCGGAGGCGGAAAGGTGACACGCGCGCCGGAGCATCGTCGGTGTGCGCCGGGGTACCCGTGCGGGCATGAACGCCACCACACCCTCCGCCGTCGAGCGCGCCGCCGCCGCGCTGGCCCGGCTCCGGCACGCCCGGCTGCTGCACCCGGCCGGGCGCACGTTCGCCGGCGAGGCCCGGATCTGGGGTACGCCGGGGCCGCCGACGGGCGTGCCGCTGCTCGACCTGCCCGGCCGGTGGCCGGCCACGATCCGCCTGTCCAAGGGCGTGCCGACGCCGGGCGGCTGGCCGGACGTGCTGGGCGTGGCGGTACGGCTGCACCGTGACCCGGAGCCGCCGGTGGACTTGCTGTGGAGTTCCAGCGGCGCCGCGCCGGTGCTGCGGAACCTGCCGCTGCCCCGGCGGCGCTTCACCGGGACGTACTCGTCGATCATGCCGTTCCGGGCCGGCGGGCGGCGGCTGTTCCTGGCCGTGCTGGCCGACCCGGAGTCACCCGACCTGGGTCGCGGAGTGGCCGAGGCGGGCGCGGCGGTCGCGGCCGACGAGCCCCGGCTGGTGCTGGCGGTGGCCTCGGCGGTGGGCCGGTGGCGGCCGTTCGGCGAGGTACGCCTCGACGACGAGCGCGGCGCCGCCGAGGACGCCGCGCTCGCGTTCGACCCGATCGGCAACGTGCCGCCGGGGTTGCGTCTGACCGGCCCGCTGGCCCGGCTGCGGGACGACAGTTACCGGGGTTCCCGCCGGGCGCGGGGCGCCGCGGTCAGTCGGGCGGCTCGACGGGGGTGACGGTCTGCTCGGAGGTGCGGTGCTCCAGCACCGTGTCGGGGGCGGCGTTCTGGTCCGCCTCGCGGATGTCGGACTCGGTGAGGATCGCGTCGGCCTGCGCCTGGGCGTCGTCGCTGCCCGCCGCCGCCTCCTCCGGCAGCAGGTGCGCCCGGGATTCGATCCGTTCCTGGTCACTGGGGTCGTGGCTCGTGGTCATGACGATCACATACCCCGCGTTCCGCACTTCGGAACGACAGCGGGACTTCCGACCCGCGTCGGGTACGCTGGCCGACGTGACGCGGTCGTATCGATGGTTTAGGCAGCCGGCTGGAGGAGCCGGTGACTCGACCATGAGCTGACGTCACTTACCTCTTCGAGCCGGCCGGGCAGGGATTCTTTTCCCTGCCCTTTCGTATGCGAGCAGCCGGCTCGATCCCCCGGACCCGGCACGGGGGCACGGTCGGCGGAAGGAATCCCCACCGTGACCACGTCCCAGGACGCCCATCGGGTCATCGACCAGCGCATCGACCGTGTGGTGCCGCTGACCACCCCGGCCCTGCTGCACCACCACCTGCCGCTCGACACCCCGCTGGCCGAGGCCGTCGTGGCGGGCCGCCGTGCCGTCGGCCAAGTGCTGGACCGCGCCGACGACCGGTTGCTCGTCGTCGTCGGCCCCTGCTCCGTGCACGACCCGGCCGCCGCCCTGGAGTACGCGGGCCGGCTGCGCGAGGCCGCCGCCCGGGTCGCCGACGACCTGCTCGTGGTGATGCGTGTCTACTTCGAGAAGCCGCGCTCGACGGTGGGCTGGAAGGGCCTGATCAACGACCCGGCGCTGGACGGCTCCGGCGACGTGAACACGGGCCTGCGTACCGCGCGGGCGCTCCTGCTCGACGTGCTGCGGCTGGGCCTGCCGGTGGGCTGCGAGTTCCTCGACCCGATCACCCCGCAGTACATCGCGGACACGGTGGCCTGGGGCGCGATCGGCGCGCGGACGGTGGAGAGCCAGGTGCACCGGCAGCTCGCCTCCGGGCTGTCCATGCCGATCGGCATGAAGAACCGCCCGGACGGCAGCATCGCCACCGCCGTGGACGCGATCCGGGCCGCCGGGGTGCCGCACGTCTTCCCCGGCATCGACGTCTCCGGCACCCCGGCGATCATGCACACCCGGGGCAACGCCGACGGGCACCTGGTGCTGCGCGGCGGGGGCGGCCGCCCGAACTACGACGCGGAGTCGGTGGCCGGGGCGCTGGAGCTGCTGCGGGCGGCGGGCCTGCCGGAGCGGGTGGTGGTCGACGCCAGCCACGCCAACAGCGGCAAGGACCACCGCAACCAGCCGCTCGTGGCCGCCGACGTGGCCGCGCAGCTCGCCGCCGGTCAGCGCGGGATCGTCGGCATCATGCTGGAGAGCTTCCTGGTGCCGGGCCGGCAGGACCTGGACCCGACCCGGGAGCTGGCGTACGGCCAGTCGGTCACCGACGCCTGCATCGGCTGGGACGACACCGCCGAGGTGCTGGAGCACCTGGCCCAGGCCGTCCGGGCCCGCCGGGCCACGCTCCCGGCGCCGGCCTGAGCGGGGTTGGGGCGAGTTTGACCGGTTCGGTGCCGGGTAGGTGGTCGGCGTGACCGATGACGCGCCCGTGACCGAGCAGCCGGACACCAGGCCGCTCGACGACCTGCTCGACGACCTCTACCACGGCCAGGAGCGGATCACCCAGGCGGACATCTACCGCCGGGCGGTCGCCGCGGAACTCCCCGCGGAGCTGCTCACCCGGATCGCCGCGCTCCCCCAGGGCGAGTACGCGGCGGACGAGGCGGCCGATCTGCTGGGCGGCACGGTCGCCTGACCCCCGGAAGACGGAGAGGACGCGACATGACCGATCGCAACCCCGACCACGAGCACCTGGCGGCGCTCGGCCAGCCCCCGGAGGGCGTCGACACGCTGCCGGAGCCGGACTTCGCCAACGAGCACGACCGCACCGCTGTGGACCGGGACATCGTCACCGGGGAGGACGAGGAGGAGCGGGAGCCGGAGGCGTCGCGCGGCTGGGCCGGCGAGGACCACGGCACCACCCCCACCTGACGGTGGGCGTACGCGAAGAAGAGGGCCGGCGCGCGCGCCGGCCCTCTTCGTGTCAGTGGTTCAGTCCTCGTGGCGCCCGCCCTCGGCCGCCTGCTGGGCGACCGCGTACCCCATCTGGAGGAAGTCGGAGGCGGCCACCGCGGTCAGCGCGGTGGCGACCAGCCGGGTCAGCCGGGGCGCCAGCACCAGGCCGCCGGTGAGCCCGGTGGCCACCCAGACCGCCAGGCAGAACGGGCAGCTGACCAGCTCGCCGAGCGCGTGCCGGGTCGGGCTGCCCTCGTCGCGGACCTGCTCCATCACCTCGCCGCTGCCGATCGGGTGGTCGTAGCGGGTGAACGGCGCCCGCAGCGGGCTGGTGATCGCGTCCTTGGACAGCAGCCGGCTGAGCTTGTGCGTGGCGATCGAGAGCAGCACCACGTCCGCGGGCGTGGGCCGCTCGGGCACCGGCCGGCCGGTCGCCCGGACCAGGCCGACGAGCGCGGCTGTCACACCGGCGTACGTGCCCATCGCCTTCAGGTAGCCCTCCAGCGGCCGATGCTCGTGCGGCGCGTACGCCTGGCGCAGGCGCGCCACCTTCTGCTTCAGGCCACTCCCGGTCAACCCGGCCTCCTCGTGCTCGTCGTGCGGGCCGGGCTCAACCGGCGGTCAGGTTGTCGGCCACCTCGCGGTCGAGGTTGGCCAGGATCTCGTCGGCCAGGTCGTGGTCCGGCCCGGCCAGATCCAGCCGCACCCGGGCGCCGCCCGCGCCGGCCGGCTCCACGTCGATCTCGGCGGACCAGTCCGCCGCGCTCCACCGGGCTCGCATGTCGTCGGCGTCGACGACCTCCACGCGGCAGGTGCCGGAGTTGCGCAGCCGCTCGGGCAGCCAGGCCGAGGAGCGGTCCGGATCGGTCGCGGTGTTGAACACCACCTCCGGCGGCGCGGACATGCCGCGCTCGGCGTGGCTGGCCATCAGGCGTCCCGCAGCCGGCTCGGGTCGACCTCCCGGCCGGGGTGCCGGGCCAGGTACTCCGTCTCCAGTTCGGCGGTGCGCCGCAGGTGGTTGGCGAGCGCCGAGTCGGTGGCGTGGCGCAGCGTGTCCAGCCGGGTGCGGTGCAGGCTCTGCATCTCCCGGACCAGGTCCTCGTCACCCAGCTCCGCGGGGTCCACCCCGAGCTGCTCGCCGTCGGCGTCGACGGTTCGGGCGTGGTCGCCGTCCCACTCCGCGACCCGCTGTTCCGGGCTCGCGTCCCGGCGTACCGATTCGGTCATCGTCGCCCCCTCGTCTCGTTCGGGCTGGCACCTGTCCGGATGCCCCGTGGGCGTGCCACCAAACCCCGCCCGGACTACGACGCCGCGTCGGAGACGCCCGGCGGCCCCGGTACTCTCGTTGGCATGAATCGGCTCTGGACACCGGCGTGGATCGTCCGCCACGTGGCCATGGTCGTGCTGGTGGCGGGTTGCCTCGGCATGGGCTGGTGGCAGGTCACCCGCGCCGCCGGGGGGAACGCGATCAGCTTCGGTTACGCGATCGAGTGGCCGGTGTTCGCCGGTTTCGTGATCTTCGTCTGGTGGCGTGAGGTCCGTCAGACGCTGCGCGCCGCCGACCCGGCCGCGGCGGAGGACACCGCGCCGTCGGCCGGTGCCGCGCCGTCGGTGACCGTCCCCGCCACCCCGGCGGTACGCCGTCCGGTGCGCGTCGTGCGGGTGCCGGCCGCACCGGCCGACGGGGCGGACGACGCCGAGCTGGCCGCGTACAACAGCTACCTATCCTGGTTGAACGCCAATCCGGGCGCCCGGCCCGGCGACTATCCCGGCTGAGGCCGGTGCGGAAGGACGGACGACGGTGGGCGGAGCCTTTACCCGGTACCGCGTGATCGCCTGGATCGTGGGCGTGGCGCTCGTGGTGCTGGTCCTGATCGGCATGCCGCTGAAGTACGGCTTCGACAACCCGAGCGTGGTGGCCGTGGTCGGCGTGGCGCACGGCTGGCTGTACATGCTCTATCTGGCGCTCACGTTCGACCTGTCCCGCCGGGCGAACTGGCCGCTGAAGCGGATGCTGCTGGTGATGCTCGCCGGCACCGTGCCGTTCGTCTCGTTCTACGCCGAGCGGCGGGTGAGCCACTGGGTGGCCGCCGAGAGCCGTCCGCGTACGCCCGAGCCGGTCGCCGGCTGACCGCCGCTCACCGGGCCGGCCGCCACGGCTCGGCCGCCGGCGGGTCGGCCCAGCCGCCCAGGCGCGCCGCCTCCCGGGCCCGCGCCAGGGCGCGGGCGACCTGGCCGAACTGCCGCTCGTCGTCGCTGCTGAACAGCAGCACCTCGGTGCCCCGCACCCGCCCCCACAGTTCGTGCGCCGGGGGCCGCACGCGGTCGCCGATCAGCACGAGCAGCAGCGGCACCAGCCCGACCGCGCCGAGCATGAGGTACGCCCCGGCGGTGAGCCGGTGCAGGCCGCCGGTGAAGCCGATCAGCAGGCCGACCGCGGCGATCATCGCGGCGGACACGGCGACGGCCCGGATCGCGAGCCGGTCGTGCGGCCCACGGTCGGTCCGGAGCTGGGTGATCTCGGCGACCGGCCAGCTGTTGCGGCCGACGGTGAAGCTCTCGGCGGTGACGACGATGCCGGGCCGGGCGTAGAGCAGCCTGGGTGCGGCCGGTCGCGGCGAGCGGGGCGGCTGGGTGGCGGAGCGGTCGGTCTGCACGGCGGCCTCCCGGGAGCAGGGATCCCGTGGTGGGATTTCCCGTCCGGGCTCCATTGTGTTTGCCTCGCGCCACCTGACCTCGGGGTTTCGGGGGTCGCGGGGGTCGACGGCCCGGCCGTGCCCGCCGGAAACAGAGAACGATTTCCGCCTTTGTCATGACTTTGCCTGGCGTTGCCTGGCGACATCCGCCCAGAACGACGAATCGGGCGAGTCACCTCATCCACCCACCGGCTCCCCCTCGTCACTTTCCGCCACTTTGCCAACTTTCGCCCCTGCTTGAACTCCCGGCTACTGCGATCACGGGTTAGGTTGTCCAGGTCGGCCCGGTCGACAGCCGTCCACTCGGACGGCCCCGGGCCGGTGTCGCCGGGTCGCGAACGCGCCCGGCGACCGGTGGGAGAGGAGCTTTCCGCTCTTGTCGTCCTTACGGATGCTGCTCCGCTCGCTGGCGGTGGCCGGCCTCTCGGCCGCGCTGCTCGTCCCGGCGCAGGTGGCCCGGGCCGAGCCCACCCCCGCCGAGCTGACGAAGCAGATCGAGAAGTCCTCGACTGAGCTGGAGCGAATCGTCGAGTCCTACAACAAGCTCAACGAGGACATCAAGGCCAACAAGGCCACCGCGGCCAAGTTGGAGGCCCGGATCGGGCCGCTTCAGGAACAGGCCGAACGCAGCCGCGCCGACGTGGGCGTGCTGGCCGCGACGGCGTACAAGACCGGTGGCATGCGCACCGCGGCGGCCCTGCTGGACCCGGGCGGCCAGGCCACGCTGCCGGAGCGGCTGGGCACGCTCGACCAGCTCACCCGCCAGCGGCAGCGCACCATCAACAGCTTCACGGCCGACCAGCAGCGGCTGATCGACCAGAAGACCGCGCTGGACGTCACGCTCGCCCGGGAGGCGGCACAGGCCAAGCAGCTCAAGTCCGCGAAGACGCGGATCGAGGCGGACCTGTCCGACCTCTACGAGATGCGGCGCAAGGCGTACGGGCGGGCCAACGAGGCGCCCGGCAACCCCAGTTCGGCGGGCAAGCCCCCGGCCGTCTCCGGCGACGCCGGAGTGGCGGTGCGGTACGCCTACGGCGCGGTCGGCAAGCCCTACGGCTACGCCCAGGACGGTCCCGGCAGCTACGACTGCTCCGGTCTGACGCTCGCCGCGTGGCGGGCGGCCGGGAAGTCGCTGCCGCACAGCGCGGCACGGCAGTGGCACGCCACCACGCGGATCAGCCGCAGCGAGCTGCAGCCGGGTGACCTGGTGTTCTACTCCGGGCTCGGGCACGTGGCGCTCTACGTCGGCAACGGCCAGATCATCGACGCGCCCAGCGCCGGACGCAACGTCAGCAAGCGCGGCATGAACATCATGTCGATCGCCGGCTACGGCCGGGTCTGAGCACGGCGAAGACGGCGAACGGCCGGCGTCCCCCTGTCGGACGCCGGCCGTTCGCCGTTCATTGTTACCAGGTCAGGCCGCCTGGAGCCCTTCCGCGCGAGCCAGCTCACGCAGCCGCCCGAGGGCCTGGATCTCCAGCTGGCGGATGCGCTCGCGGGACAGCGAGAACCGCGACGCGACCTCGGTCAGCGAGTGCTCACGCCCGTCCTCCAGGCCGTACCGGGCCCGCATGATGCCGGCGGAACGGTCGTCGAGGTGGTTGAGCAGACCCTCGATCCGCTGCCGCTCCAGACCGGTGAGCACGATCTCCTCCGGCGAGGGCGCGTCACTGTCGGCGACCAGGTCACCGAGGTTGGTGTCGCCGTCGTCGCCCACCGGGGTGTCCAGCGAGACGGTGTCCTGCGACCAGCGGACCAGCTCGTTGACCCGCTCGACGGTCACGCCGAGCGCGGTCGCGATCTGCTCCGGCTCCGGGTCGCCGCCCAGCTCACGGGTGAGCTGCCGGGCCACGTTGCGCATCCGGTTGACGTCCTCGACCAGGTGCACGGGCAGCCGTACGGTCCGCTCCTGCTGGGCGATCGCCCGGCTGATGGCCTGGCGGATCCACCAGGTCGCGTAGGTGGAGAACTTGAAGCCCCGCTCGTAGTCGAACTTCTCGACCGCCCGGACCAGGCCGGTGTTGCCCTCCTGGATCAGGTCCAGCATGGGCATGCCGGAGCGCACGTAGCGCCGGGCGATCGACACGACCAGTCGCAGGTTCGCGCGGATGAACAGGTCCTTCGCGCGCTCACCCTCGACGACCAGCCGCTCCAGGTCCTCCCGGTCGACGCCGTCGGGGATCCGATCCTCGTCGAGCAGGTGCTCGGCGTAGAGGCCCGCCTCGATCGCCTTGGAGAGGTCGACCTCCCGGGCGGCGTCGAGCAGCGGCGTCCGGGAGATCTCGTGCAGGTAGACGCCGACCAGGTCCCGCTCCTCGGCGACCTCGTCGGTACGCATGCCGATGTTCTTGTCCACGATTGCCACGGTCCCCTCGCTCGCGCCGGTTGCCCGGTTCCTTGCCATCCCCACGTTCATCAGCCCTCCCCGTAACCTCCGCTGTGCCCGTAGGTGCTGACACCTACACAACAGATGTGACGCGTCGGGGATTCCATGTCGTGAGTCGAAACTGTCACGAATGCCTGAGTAGTAGCTGAGAGCCCGGTCCATGTTTCCTGTTACCGGCCCGGTTCGGGCGGCTCGCGGGCACCGTTCTCGGCGCACACCGGAGCTGCGAAATCGCCGTTCGCCCATGGAATGGCACCATTGCCTGTTCCATGAACACAGCGAGCCGCGTCACCGAGTCGTTGCGATCCTGGTCACTGCGAGATACGCGTCTGCGGACCGGTCGGTTCAGCCATGCTCAAGGATTACCCTCCGCCTCGTTGAACAATCCGGGCGGGAGGAGTCGTCCCCTCCCTGCACGTGATACGCGTCGCACCCGCCGGGCGGATGCGCCGGGCGGGTGGATCGGGCGGGACGGAGGGCCGGAACCCTCAGGAGGCGAGCAGTTCGAGCGCGCCGCGTACCTGATGGGCGGAGCGGGCCAGCGCGGCCCTGGCGGCCGGCACCTCGGCGCCGGAGACCAGCGCGACGAGCGCGGTCTTGAGGTCGCCGTCGGCCTCCCGCAGGGCGACCCGGCACACCTCCTCGGCGCAGCCGGTGGCCTCCATCAGGATCGAGATCATGCGGCCGCGCAGTTTGGCGTTGGTGGCCACCATGTCGATCATCAGATTCGAGTAGACCCGTCCCAGACGCACCATCACGGCCGTGGAGAACGTGTTGAGCACCAGCTTCTGCGCCGTGCCGGCCTTCATCCGGGTCGACCCGGTGACCACCTCCGGTCCGGTGTCCACCCCGATGAAGACGTCCACCGACGCGGCGGCCTCGGCCTCCGGATTCGCGCAGAGCAGCACGGTACCGGCACCCTGCGCCCGGGACGCGGCGAGCGCCCCGAGGACGTACGGGGTGCGCCCGCTGGCCGCCAGGCCCACCACGAGGTCGCCGGGGCGTACACACTCGGCGGCCTCGGCGGCGCCGGCGCGCTCGTCGTCCTCGGCGTCCTCGACGGCGCGCCACATGGCGTCCGGGCCGCCTGCGAGGTGCGAGCAGAACCAGTGCCGGGGCGAGTTGAACGTGGGCGCCAGCTCGGCCGCGTCGAGCACGCCGAGGCGACCGGAGGTGCCGGCGCCGAAGTAGTGCACGCGGTGCCCGTCGCGCAGCGCGGCCACGGCCAGGTCGACTGTCTCGGCGATCTCGTCCAGCACCGCGGCGACCGCGGCCGGCACCCGCCGGTCCGCTTCGTTGATCACGGTGAGCACGTCCCGGGTGGACATCAGGTCGAGGTCGAGGCTGTGCGGGTTGCGCCGCTCGGTGGGCGCGCCGACGCGCACCACCGGTCGTACCGCCGCCACGCCGTCGCGCTCCGCCCGGCCCGCCGTCATCCCCGCCTCCGCCCGGGACCGACCCGGTGCGACTGGACCGCCTGGGCGGTGGCCTCCAGGGCCTTCTTGGTCCGGGCCCGGCTGCGGGCGGCCACCCCGACGAAGAGGCAGTCGACCACTGTGAGCTGGGCGAGCCGGCTGGCCGTCGCGCCGGAGCGGTATGTCGTCTCCCGGGCGGCCGTGGTGAGCACGTGGTCCGCGACCTCGGTGATCGGCGAGCGCGGGAAGTTGGTCAGTGCCACGGTGGTGGCGCCGCGCGCCCGCGCCTGCTCCAGCACCTCGATGACGTCGGACGTGGTGCCGGTGTGCGAGATGCCGACCGCCACGTCACCGCGGCCCAGAAGGGCGGCGGAGGTGAGCGCGGTGTGCACGTCCGGGAAGTAGAACGCGATGCGGCCGATGCGGTGCAGCTTCTGCTGGAAGTCGGAGGCGACGAAGCCGCTGGCGCCCGCGCCGTAGACGTCGATCCGGCCGGCCGCGCCGATCGCCTCGACCACCTGCTCGCAGACCGCCGGGTCGAGCTGCTCGGCGGTCTCCTCCACGGCCCGGGCGTCGTTGAACGCGATCGTGGCGATGATCTGGGCGAGGTCGGCGCCCGGCGGGATGTCGCCGCCGACCACGCGCGCGTCCGGCGGCTCGACCCGGCGGGCGGCCTCGGCGGCGAGCCGGATCCGCAGCTGGGGGTAGCCGTCCATGCCGACCGAGCGGCAGAAGCGGATCACTGTCGCCTCGGACGTCTCGGCGGCGGTGGCGAGGTCGGTGATCGTACGCCGGGCCGCGTCCGCCGGATCGGCGACGACCAGCCGGGCCACCCGCTGTTCGGCCGGGGACAGCGAGGGCAGCAGGCCGCTGATGTGGACGATCAGTCCACCGTGCTCGTGACTCGCAGAAATCTTCGGACTCTTCGCCACGGATGAAACTTACTTTCACGAGGCGTGAGCGTCAACCATGACACCGCGTATCGGGAAATTTACTGTCTTCCGGGCCCGCCCGAGCCAAGGATCCCATTGTCGCAGCCCTACCGCCTCATCCGCTCCGGTCGAGTCACTCCTGCCGCCCGACGTGCCGGTCCACCGTCGCGCGGCGGGGCCTGCCTGGTCGGCCTCGACCCGACGGGCCGGACGGCCCACCGCCCCGCCGGCGGGGCGGTTGGCTAGCGTGTGTCCATGACGGAACGCACGGTGCTGGTGACCGGAGGCACGGGTGGGCTCGGCGGCGCGGTCACCGCCGCCTTCCTCGACGCCGGCTGGCGGGTGGTCGTACCCCGGCGGGAGGCCGGGACGGACGACGGCCCGGTCCGGGTCGTGGCCGACCTGCTGACGGCCGAGGGGGCCGCGCGGGCGGTCGAGGCGGCGACCGCCGAGCCGGCCGCGCCGCTGCGCGCGGTGGTCAACCTCGTCGGCGGGTACGCGGCCGGCGGTCTGGTGCACGAGACCCCGGTCGACGACTTCGAGCAGATGCTGCGGCTCAACCTGCGCCCGACGTACCTGGTCACCCACGCGGCGCTGCCGCACCTCATGGCGTCCGGCGACGGCGCGGTGGTCTGCGTCTCGGCCCGGGCGGCGGTCTCGCCGTTCCCCGGCGCCTCCGGCTACGCCACCGCCAAGGCCGCGGTGCGGGCGTTCGCCGAAACGGTGGCGGTCGAGTACCGGCAGCGCGGAGTGCGGTGCAACACGGTGCTGCCGAGCGTCATCGACACCCCGGCCAACCGCGCCGCGCAGCCCGACGCCGACCACGGGCGCTGGGTGCCGCCGGCCGAGATCGCCGAGGTGATCCGCTTTCTGGCCTCCCCCGAGTCCGCGCCCACCAGCGGCGCGAGCATCCCGGTCTACGGGCGGGCCTGAACCGGCACCGGCCCGTCCCGCCCGGCGCCACCGGCCGGGCGTCGCGGGCCGGCCGGAGCCGGGCCGGGACCGGCGGACGGGTCGTCGGGCAGCCACTCGCTCAGGTGCGCCCGGATCCGGCGGGCCACCTCCTCCGGCGGGCCGTTGCCGTCCACCACCACGAAGCCGGCGTACTCCGGCAGCCCTCGGTAGGCGGCGGCCGCGGCGGTCAGCCACTCCATCGTCTCGTGGTCGGTGCCGCGCCGCTCGATCCGGCGGTACGCCTCGGCGGGGTCGACGGTGAGCAGGAACGTCACCCGGGGCGCCGGGAAGATCCGGTACCCGGCCCGGGCCAGCCGCTCCCACCGCTGCCCGCCGTGCGCCCGGATGCTGGCGTACTGGCAGGCGGACCACCTGTCCATCACCGCCGTCCGGCCGGTCACCAGGCAGCTGAGCAGCGCGAGCGCGATGGCCAGCCACCGCAGCACCGACTCGACCACGAGCAGGCCGTCGCGCCCGACGAGCCGCTGCGCGTCCGGACGGCCGACCCGCTGGGCGACGCGGCCGAGCCAGCGGCGGCCACCGGCGTTGCGGTGGTACGTGGCGGGACGGCCGGCGGCGGTGAGCGCCTGGGCGAGCCGGTGGGCCTGGGTGGTCTTACCTGAGCCGTCGATGCCGATCAGGGCGACGGTGCGCAGTCGGGCCCTGCCCCGCCGCGTCCGCAGTGAGCTGGCCACCCTCCCGAGGTTATCCGACCGATGCTCACACGAGCCCGTATGTCGCCTTCCTGCCCTGACGGGCCGATCGCGCCACAACAGGTGTGACCGGAGCGTCCGCCGGGTACGCATCGTGGTCCCACCGCACATATGACGACGAGGGAGCCGCAGATGGCCGAGCGCGGGGACGAGACCCTGGTGCACACGTTGAAGAAGGTCGCCGCCGTGCTCAAGCAGTCCGAGATCCCGTTCGCGCTCGGTGGCAGCTTCGCGGTGTACGCGCACGGCGGCCACTCCAGCGATCACGACGTGGACTTCCTGCTCCGCGAGGCGGACGTCGACCGGGCGCTGGAGGCGCTGGTCGAGGCCGGCTTCACGGCCGAGCGCCCGCCGGAGGACTGGCTGGTCAAGGTCTACGACGAGGACCGGATGGTGGACCTGATCCACCGGCCGGTGGAGACACCGGTCACCGCGGAGACGTTCGCCGACACGATCGTGCGCCCGGTCGACGCGATCCACATGCCGGTGCTCTCGGCCAGCCAGCTCATGGTGCACAAGCTGCTCAGCTTCTCCCAGCACTACTGCGACTTCGCCCGCGCCCTGCCGCTGGCCCGTTCGCTGCGGGAACAGATCGACTGGGAACGGGTACGGAAGGAGACGCAGCACTCGCCGTACGCGGAGGCGTTCCTGGTGCTGCTCGACCGGCTGGACGTGCTGCCCGGCGGCGCGCCCGGCGGAAGGGAGACCCTGTGACCGGCCTGTCCGGCGACGTTCCCCCCGACGAGTACGTCGAGGCGGAGATCCAGAGCATGCTGGCCGAGGACCCGACCGTGGCCGAGCAGGGCATCACCGTGGTGCGGCGGGAGAACGGGCTGGTGCTCTACGGCGAGGTGGAGAGCCCGCACCGGCGGGAGGAGATCCTGCGGCGGGTGGCCGAGCGCTTCCCGGACACGCCCGTGACGAGCGACATCGGGGTGATCCGTACGCAGGCGCCCACCCAGGTCGAGGAGTTGCCGTGAGGGAGGTTCGATGGTGATCCGGATCGCCGCCGTGGGCGACGTGCATCTGGACGAGGACGTGGTGGGCCGGTTCCGCCCGGCGCTGGAGGAGCTGCCCGGCTGCGCCGACGTGCTGCTGCTCGCCGGTGACCTGACGCGGCACGGCACCGAGGCCGAGGCGCGGTGCGTGGCCCGGGAGTTCGGCGACCTCGGCGTACCGGTGATCACCGTGCTCGGCAACCACGACCACCAGTGCGACGAGGTGCCGCAGGTGGTGAAGGTGCTGGAGGACGCCGGGATCACGGTGCTGGAGGGCACGGGCGTCGTGGTGGACACGCCCGGCGGGCGGCTCGGCGTGGCCGGCGTGAAGGGGTTCGGCGGCGGGTTCGCCGGACGGTGCGCCAGCGACTTCGGCGAGCCGGAGATGAAGGCGTTCGTGCGGACCACCCGGGAGAGCGCCGACGCGCTCGCCGACGCGCTGCTCTCGCTGGAGTGCGACGCGCTCGTCGCGCTCACCCACTACTCCCCCGTGCCGGACACGCTGGCCGGCGAGCCGCTGGAGATCTACCCGTTCCTCGGCTGCTACCAGCTCGGCCAGGCGATCGACTCCGCACCCACCGCGCTGGCGCTGCACGGGCACGCCCACCACGGGACCGAGCGCGGCACCACACCGGGCGGGGTACGGGTCCGCAACGTGGCCCACCCGGTGATCAAACAGGCGTACAGCGTCTTCCACCTGGGCGGTGATCAGCTCGACTGAGGGGGAGGTTTCCGGTATCGGGCGCACGGGTATTCAGCCGACATGGAGCTGATTCTCTGGATTCTCGCAGTCGTACTGGTGGTCGCCGGAATTCTCGCCCTGTTCCGCCGGCAGATCCTCTGGGGCATCGTCCTCATCGTCGTCGGCCTGCTGGTCGGCCCGGGTGGCGTCAGCATCTTCAACACGTAACAGCGATTCCGTATCCGCCGGGGTCACCGGGGCCCGGGCGTTCCGTCCTGCCGACCGGAGCGTCCGGGCCGGGTGACCCCGGCTTCTCCGCGTCCGGGTCCGGGGGCGTGACGGCGTTTGCCGGGCCGGTCGAGCGGAAACATCTCGACCATGGAGATGTCGCAGAGTGTCACCCGGCGTACGGCCGGTGCCCGCAAGTGGTGGGCGCTGCTCGGCTTCGGCGCCGCCACCTTCGCCGCCGCAGCCATCGGCGGGCTGGGCGTCCAGGGCACCTCCGCCGAGTACCAGGGCCTGGAGCAGCCCGACTGGGCGCCGCCGTCGTGGCTGTTCGGCCCGGTCTGGACCGTGCTCTACGTGCTCATCGCGATCGCCGGCTGGCTGGTCTGGCGCCGTGCCGGGTTCGGTCCCGCGCTCTGGGCCTGGGTCGTCCAGCTCGTGCTGAACGCGATCTGGACCCCGCTGTTCTTCGGCGCCGGGGCCTACGGGCTGGCGTTCGCCGAGATCGTGCTGATGTGGCTGGCGATCGCTGTGACAGTGGCCCTGTTCCGGCGCGTCTCCCGGCCGGCCACGCTGCTCATGCTGCCGTACTGGGCCTGGGTGACGTTCGCGTCCGCGCTGAACTTCGCCGTGTGGCGGCTGAACTCCTGACCGGTACGGGCGCGAGGGCCGCTCGCCCCCGCGCCCGCCGGGCTCAGCAGCGGGGTACGCCGGGGATGTATCCGTCGTACCCGGTGTAGACGTAGGCGTCGGAGATGAACCGGCCGGAGCCGATCCGGTCCCAGATCGAGCTGGTGCCGTACGTGCCGCTGACGCTGGTGCCGCTGGTCTGGCACTGGATGGTCACCTTCGCCCCGTCGGCCACCGTGCCGACCGAGCTGTAGCCGGTGCCGGGGCCGGAGCGGACCGTCAGCGGGGAGCCGGCCGTGTTGACGGTGCCCTCGCCGGTGTTCGTCCCGCCGCAGCCGTTGTCGCTGGTGTAGTTCTTGGTGCCCCAGTAGAGCGCCTGAACCCCGTTGAACTTGATCTTCACGGAGCTGCCGTCGATGCGCTGCTCGTAGTGCAGGTGCGGGCCGGTGGAGCCGCCGGTCGTGCCGACGTAGCCGATCACCCGGCCGTAGCCGACGGTCTGCCCGACGGAGACGTTGAAGGCGTTCAGGTGGGCGTAGTACGTGGTGTGACCGCCGCCGTGATTGATCCGGACGTACTTGCCGTAGCTGGTGTCGCCGAGGTTGGTGACCACGTCCACGGTGCCGGGCGCGCTGGCCACCACCGGGTCGCCCAGGTCGTCGGTGCGGTTGAAGTCGATCGCGTTGGCCGGGCTGTGGTTGGTCCGGGTCTGACCGGACCAGGACTGGTTGCACGGGAACGGGACCTTGAAGGTCGGCGCGGCCATCGCCGGCGCGGCCGGCACGAGGGTCGCCGCCAGGACCGCCGCGGTCGCCCCGAGGGCGAGCCATCGCTTACGCATCCACTACCTCCGATGTTGAAAGTCTTCAATGTGATGCGGACATCCTGACAGAAAGTTCCGTTCCCGGGAAGATTCGTGGGAGCGCACCCACCGCCGCTGGTCAGGGTTTCGGGATTGTTACCGGCCCGTGTCCGGCCAGGGGTGGACCCGACACGATGCAAGCGCTTACATGTGAGGACGACCATCGGACCGGCGCGGGTTCGATCCCCCCACGCGCCGGCAAGGAAGGAGATCGGCATGGCGTTTGCCAGATCGCGCCAGGCGCTCGCGGTCGCCGGCGTCCTGGGGCTGGCGCTCGGCGTCGCCGCCTGCGGCACCGGCAACGACAAGAAGAGCGGCAACGCGGGCTCGGCCGAGTGCGGCGCATATGAGAAGTACGAGGGTCACGACGGCAAGAAGGTGACCATCTACTCCTCGATCCGTGACATCGAGGACGAGCGCCTCCAGCAGTCCTGGAAGGAGTTCGAGGACTGCACCGGAATCGAGATCGACCACGAGGGCTCCGGCGAGTTCGAGGCCCAGCTGCCCGTGCGGGTGGACGGCGGCAACGCCCCCGACCTCGCCTTCATTCCGCAGCCGGGTCTGCTGAAGCGGTTCGTCGACGCGGGCAAGCTCAAGCCGGTCGGCGCCGACACCAAGGCGATGGCCGAGCAGAACTACTCCGCCGACTGGCTGAAGTACAGCACCGTCAACGGCCAGCTCTACGGCGCCCCGCTCGGCTCGAACGTGAAGTCCTTCGTGTGGTACTCGCCGAAGACCTTCAAGGAGAAGGGCTGGACGGTCCCCACCACGTGGGACGACATGATCAAGCTCTCCGACCAGATCGCGGCCAGCGGCACCAAGCCGTGGTGCGCCGGCATCGAGTCCGGTGACGCCACCGGCTGGCCGGCCACCGACTGGATCGAGGACGTGCTGCTGCGTACCGGCGGCCCGGACGTCTACGACAAGTGGACCACCCACGAGATCCCGTTCAACGACCCGCAGGTGGCCGACGCGCTCAACCGGGCCGGCACCATCCTGAAGAACGAGAAGTACGTCAACGGCGGCTTCGGCGGCGTGAAGAGCATCGCCACCACCTCGTTCCAGGAGGGCGGCACGCCCATCACCGCCGGCAAGTGCGCGCTGCACCGCCAGGCGTCCTTCTACGCCAACCAGTGGCCGCAGGGCACCAAGGTGGCCGAGGACGGCGACGTCTTCGCGTTCTACTTCCCGGCCATCGACCCGTCGAAGGGCAAGCCGGTGCTCGGCGGCGGCGAGTTCGTCGGCGCGTTCGCCGACCGTCCCGAGGTCCAGGCGGTGCAGACCTACCTGGCCTCCGGCGAGTACGCCAACAGCCGCGCCAAGATCGGTGACTGGGTCTCCGCGAACAAGAAGCTGGACCTGAACAACGTCCCGAACCCGGTGGACAAGCTCTCCGTGGGCATCCTCCAGGACGAGAAGACGGTCTTCCGCTTCGACGGCTCGGACCTGATGCCGGCCGCGGTCGGCGCCGGCACCTTCTGGAAGGGCATGGTGGCCTGGATCAACGGCAAGGACACCACCGCCGTCCTGAACGACATCGAGGGCAGCTGGAAGTGATCTAGCAGGTGGCCCGGTCCGGTTCCCCCGGACCGGGCCACCTCTGCTAGCCGAACCCTTGAGGGAGGGTCGATGGAGTTCGACTTCGCGGCGGAGCAGCCGAAGTTCCTCATGCTGATGTACGGGCTGATCGCCTTCGTCGCGGTGGTGGGCGGGCTGCTCCTGCTCCTCGACGTGGTGCCGTCGTTCTTCGCCCGGCGCCGGGAGGCACAGCTGGTCGCGGCCTCGGCCAGCGGCGCGCCGCTGCCCCGCCGGCGCAAGCAGGGCGAAGGCGCGTTCGCGTTCTTCTTCCTGTTGCCGACGCTGCTGCTGCTCGCCATCGGGCTGGTGGTCCCCGCCATCCGCACCACGCTGCTCTCCTTCATGGACTCCGGCAGCAATGACTGGGTGGGCCTGGACAACTACCGCTGGATGTTCGCCGAGGACTCGATCGTCCGGGTCCTGATCAACACGCTGATCTGGGTGCTCCTGGTGCCGCTGGTGGCAACCGGGTTCGGCCTGATCTACGCGGTCCTGGTGGACAAGGCCCGGTTCGAAGCGGTGGCCAAGTCCCTGATCTTCCTGCCGATGGCGATCTCGTTCGTCGGTGCCTCCATCATCTGGAAGTTCGTCTACGCCTACCGGGGCGAGGGCGACCAGATCGGCCTGCTCAACCAGATCGTGGTGAGCCTGGGCGGCGAGCCGAAGCAGTGGCTGCTGGACTCGCCACTCAACACGTTCCTGCTCATCGTGATCATGGTGTGGATCCAGGCCGGTTTCGCGATGGTGGTGCTCTCCGCCGCGATCAAGGCCATCCCGGCCGACATCGTCGAGGCGGCCCGGCTGGACGGCACCACCCCGTGGCAGATGTTCTGGCGGATCACCATGCCGAGCATCCGGCCGGCGCTGATCGTCGTGGTGGTGACGCTGTCCATCGCGACGCTCAAGGTCTTCGACATCGTCCGGACCGCCACGAACGGCAACTACGACACGAACGTGATCGCGACCGAGATGTACAACCAGGCGTTCCGCTACCAGGAGAACGGTCAGGGCTCGGCACTGGCGGTGTTCCTGTTCATCCTGGTGATCCCGATCGTGATCTACCAGATCCGCAACCTGCGCAAGCAGCGGGAGGGCTGAGATGACCACCGCCACGCCCACCGTCGGAGTCGGCGCCCAGGCCACCGAGCCGACCACCCGGGGCGCCCGGGTGCGCAAGCGCCTGAACAGCCGTACCGCCACGCTCGTATCAATCGTGATCGCGGTGCTCTGGACGATCCCGACCTTCGGCCTGTTCATCTCCTCGATCCGGCCGGAGAACGAGATCAAGACCACCGGGTGGTGGACGTTCTTCAGCAACCCGCAGATCACGCTGGAGAACTACCAGGAGGTGCTGTTCAGCCGGGGCTCATCCGGGCAGCTGGCCAGCTACTTCATCAACTCGCTGGCGATCACCATCCCCTCGGTGCTCTTCCCGCTGGCCTTCGCGTCGCTCGCCGCGTACGCGCTGGCGTGGATGAACTTCAAGGGGCGGGACTGGGTCTACATCGGGATCTTCGCGCTCCAGATCGTGCCGTTGCAGATGGCCCTGGTGCCGCTGCTGCGGTTCTTCTCCACCGGCGTCACGGTCGCCGGCGTGCAGATCATGCCCGCGTGGGACCTGGTCGACGAGCAGAAGTTCGCCCAGGTGTGGTTCGCGCACACCTGCTTCGCGCTTCCGTTCGCCGTGTTCCTGCTGCACAACTTCATCTCGCAGCTCCCCGGCGACCTGATGGAGGCGGCCCGGGTCGACGGGGCCACCCACCCGAAGATCTTCCGCACCATCGTGCTGCCGCTGATCACGCCCGCGCTGGCGGCGTTCGGCATCTTCCAGTTCCTCTGGGTCTGGAACGACCTGCTGGTCGCGCTGATCTTCGCCGGTGGCGGCGACGAGACCGCCCCGATGACCGTCCGGCTCGCGGAGCTGGCCGGCACCCGGGGCAACGAGTGGCAGCGGCTGACGGCCGGCGCGTTCGTGTCGATCGTCGTACCGCTGGTCGTGTTCCTGTCCCTCCAGCGCTTCTTCGTGCGAGGTCTGCTCGCCGGCAGCGTCAAGGGTTGATCCGGCGCCCCGCCGCCGGCACGGCCGGCGGCGGGACCCGGGTCACAGCGGGGAGCTCACGATGACCAGGATTGACGACGTCGCCCGTCTGGCCGGGGTCTCCACGGCCACCGTCTCCCGGGCGCTGCGGGGCCTGCCGACGGTCTCGGCCGCGACCCGCCGCCGGGTGCTCGCCGCCGCCGAACAACTCCAGTACGCGGTGTCGCCGAGCGCCAGCCGGCTGGCCGGCGGACGGACCGGGACGGTCGCGGTGGTGGTGCCCCGGATCACCAGGTGGTTCTTCGGCACAGTGGTCGAGGCGGTCGAGGAGTTCCTCCAGCAGAGCGGCTACGACCTGCTGCTCTACAACCTCGGCGGCCGGGAGCAGACCCGCCAGCGGGTGCTGCGCACCGCGAGCCTGCACAAGCGCGTGGACGCGATCATCCTGGTCGCCACCCCGCTGCGCGCCGCCGACGTGCACGAGCTGACGGAGCTGGACCTGCCGGGCGTGACGATCAGCTCCGGCAGCGGGGTCCCCGGGTGGCCCTGCGTCCGGATCGACGACGTGGCCGCCGCCCGGACCGCCACCCGCCACCTGCTCGACCTCGGCCACACCCGGATCGCGCACATCTCCGGTGACCCGGACGACGAGCTGGCCTTTACCACCCACCTGGACCGGCGGCGCGGCTACCAGGAGGCGTTGCGGACCGCGGGCGTCACGCCCGACCCGAGCCTCGACGTCGAGTCCCGGTTCACCATCGACGGCGGCACCCGGGCCACGGCCGAGTTGCTGGCCCGGGGCGAGCCGCCGACAGCCATCTTCGCCGCCTGCGACGAAATGGCGATGGGCGCGGTCATGGCGCTGCGCGACGCCGGGCTGCGGGTGCCGCAGGACGTGAGCGTGGTCGGCATCGACGACCACGACCTGGCCGGCGTGCTCGGCCTGAGCACCATCGCCCAGCCCGCCGCCGAGCAGGGACTGCTCGCCGCCCGGATCCTGCTCGACCCGCTCGGCGTACGGGCCGGCGAGCCGTACCCCGGCCTGGTGCCCGCGCCGCGCGGCGCCGGCACCGACGACGGGACACCACACCCGGTGATCCTGCCCACTCGCCTGGTGGTGCGCGAATCGACCGCGCCGCCCCGGGCACACTGAACGAACTCGCTCGTCACCGCACCACCCAGACAGGAGTAAGGCGCTGAACACCGACGCGACGCAGCAGGCCCCGGGCACCGGCTGGTGGACCGAGGCGGTCATCTACCAGGTCTACCCGCGCTCGTTCGCCGACTCCGACGGCGACGGTATCGGCGACCTGCCGGGCATCACGTCCCGCCTCGACCACCTCGCCGAGCTGGGAGTCGACGCGGTCTGGCTGTCCCCGTTCTACCCGTCCCCGCAGGCCGACGCCGGGTACGACGTGTCCGACTACCGCGACGTCGACCCGCTGTTCGGCACGCTCGCCGACGCCGACAAGCTGATCGCCGAGGCGAAGGCCCGCGGGCTGCGGGTGATCGTCGACCTGGTGCCCAACCACACCTCGTCGGCGCACCGCTGGTTCGACGCGGCGGTCGCCGCCGCGCCGGGCAGCCCGGAGCGGCAGCGCTACGTCATCCGCGACGGCAAGGGACCGGACGGCGCCGAGCCGCCGAACGACTGGGTGAGCGTGTTCGGTGGCCCCGCCTGGACCCGGCTGCCCGACGGTCAGTGGTACCTGCACCTGTTCGACTCCGGCCAGCCCGACCTCAACTGGGACAACCCGGAGGTACGCGAGGAGTTCCTCGACGTCCTGCGCTTCTGGCTGGACCGGGGCGTGGACGGCTTCCGGGTGGACGTGGCGCACGGCCTGATCAAGCAGGCGGACCTCGCCGACTGGCAGGAGCCGCAGGAGATCCTCTCCGGCAGCGAGGTGGACAAGCCGCGCCCGCCGATGTGGGACCAGGACGGCGTGCACGAGATCTACCGGGAGTGGCGGCGGGTGCTCGACTCGTACCCCGGTGAGCGGATCCTCGTCGCCGAGGCGTGGGTGGAGCCGGCCGAGCGGCTGGCCCGGTACGTGCGCCCGGACGAGATGCACCAGGCGTTCAACTTCGAGTACCTGCTCGCCGCCTGGACCGCCCCGGCCCAGTACGCGGTGATCACCCGCTCGCTGGAGGCCACCGACTCGGTGGGCGCCCCGACCACCTGGGTGCTGTCCAACCACGACGTGGTCCGGCACGCCTCCCGGCTCGGGCTCGGCACCGCCGGCGGCCGGGCCAACGGCGTCGGCGTGGACGACCCGCAGCCGGACGCCGCGCTGGGGCTGCGCCGGGCCCGGGCGGCCAGCCTGCTGATGCTCGCGCTGCCCGGCTCCGCCTACCTCTACCAGGGCGAGGAACTCGGGCTGCCGGAGCACACCACGCTGCCAGACGAGGCCCGGCAGGACCCGACCTGGAAGCGCAGCGGAAACACCGAGCGCGGCCGGGACGGCTGCCGGGTGCCGATCCCGTGGGAGGCCGACGCCCCGTCGTACGGCTTCGGGCCGACCGACGCGAGCTGGCTGCCCCAGCCGTCGACGTGGGCCGAGTACGCGCTGGACCGGCAGCGCGGCGTGCCCGGCTCGACGTACGAGCTGTACCGGACCGCGCTGCGGCTGCGCCGCGAGCACGCGCTGGCCCGGGGCCCGCTGCGGTTCCTGACCTCCGGCGACGAGGTGCTCACGTTCACCAACGGCGACCTCACCGTGCTGACCAACTTCGGCGCCGAGCCGGCGCCGCTGCCGGCCGGCGCCCAGGTGCTGGTGTCGAGCGCGCCGCTCGACGGCGACGCGGTGCCGACCGACGTGACGGCCTGGTTCCGGAGCTGATCCAGCGGCCCCGCCGGACGGTCACCGTTCGGCGGGGCCCTCGCTCTCCAGCCGGCCCTCGCTCTCCAGCCGGCCCGCGCGGGCGTGCAGCAGGTCGTGCACCTGCGCGATGTCCCGGGGCGAGGTGCGGGCCGCCAGCCAGTACATGATCCCGGTCGGAATGAAGAAGAGCTGGAACGCGGCCAGCCCGACCGCGTAGTTCAGCGGCGGCGGGAAGGCCGCCCGCAGCCCGGCGAACGCCACTCCGACCAGCCCGTTGCCGGCCGCCCGGCCCACGCCGTTGACCAGGTTGCCCAGGCTGTAGACGGTGCCCCGGTGCTCGGGCGGGTTGACGTCGGCGATCAGGGCGAACCAGTTCGGCGAGTTCGCCGACGTCAGCGCCAGTGCCACCACTGCGGTGAGCAGGCTCAGCCCCACCGACGGCTCGGTGAACACGCTGGACAGCACCGCAGTCACCACCGCTCCGGAGCCGGCCCCGTCGGGCACGTCGATGCGGATCGGCACGAAGAACAGGACCAGATAGAACGGCAGCGCCGCGAGGATGCCGACGGCCGCGACCATGGCCCGGCCGCTCGGCGTACGCCGTTGCAGCGCGTCTCCCACCAGTCCGCCCACGATGGACAGCACGCCGCCGAGCTGGAACAGCGTGGCGAAGACGCTGCCCACCACCACGGCCGTGGCGGGCGAGTAGCCCTGCGCCTCGGCCCGCTGGCTGAACAGCACCGGCAGCCAGACCAGCGAGCCGAACGCGGCCTGGGCGGTGAGCCCCTGCAGGATCAGCCAGCGGTTGGTGCGGCGGGCCAGGATCCGGGGCAGGTCGGCGCGGCTGATCCGGTAGTCGTACTCGTTCCCGGCGTCGATCGCACCGGCCAGCTCCGGTTCGCTCTGCCCGCGCCGGATGTCGTAGGTGAACAGGTACGCCACCGTGGCGGCCAGGCCCACGCCGGTCAGCAGCAGGAACGGCCGCCGCCAGTCGGTCGAGCCGAGCACGCCGCCGAGCAGCGTCCCGGCCAGCGTGCCGACGCCCTGGGACAGCCCCCAGAAGCTCATCACCAGGCCGCGACGGCGCGGTGAGATCAGGTCGGTGACCACCGAGAAACCGACCGACCCCACCGCGCCGAGCCCGACCGCGCCGACGAACTGCGCGGTCAGGAACGTCGCGTACCCCCCGGCGAGCGCGCTGCCCCCGGTGCCGGCGGCCCAGAGCAGCGTGCCCACCATGAGCAGCGGCTTGCGGTTGGTGCGGTCCCCCACGTACGCCCAGCCCACCGCCGCCACCGCGCTGACCAGGAAGCTGACGGCGGTGACCAGGCCGAGCATGCGCTGCGGCACGTCGAGCGCGGCGGAGATCGGCCCGTACAGCGGCGGCACCAGGCCGATCGCCACATTGTCCAGCGAGGCGAGCACCACGAAGACCACGACGCTGTAGAGCCGGTGTGCCGCGTTCCCGCGCCGGGAGATCCTGGTGCCGCTCATGCCGGGCAGCAAATCAGGTGGAGGTCACGTCGCGAACACGGACCCGCCGATCAGAGGTAGCCGCCGATCTCGACCGGCACCGCGCCGGCCGTGGCGGTGCCGGCCCGCAACGCGTACAACTCGGCGAGGGTGGCGCCCTGGGCGGGGACACCCGCCGGGACGCCGAGCCAGTCCACCGCCTCGGTGTGCGACAGCGGCCCGACCTCGATCCGGGCCAGGCAGCGTCCGGGACGGGTGACGGCGGGGTGCAACCGGGACAGGTCCTCGTTCGTGGTCACCGCCACCAGCACCCGGCGCCCCTGACCCAGCAACCCGTCGGTGAGGTTGAGCAGGCGGGACAGCGCCTGCCCGGCCCTCTCACGGGCGTCGCCCCGGATCAGCTCGTCGCAGTCCTCCAGGATCAGCAGCCGCCAGCGCGTCCGCTCCTCGCCCTCCTCCCCGTCGTCGTCCTCCCCCACTGCCACCTCGGCGAGGTAGGCGGGGTCGCCGAACAACGTCTCCGGGTCGAGCACGCAGTCCACCTGGCACCACCGGCGCCACTCGTGGGCCAGGGCGCGCAACGCGGTGGTCTTCCCGGTACCGGGCGGACCGTGCATCAGCAGCAGGCGGCCGGTGATCGTCTCGGGAGTGGTGGTCATCAGCGCGTCGAGCGCGGCCGCTGCCTCGGCCGGGTAGTTCGGCCGGATCGCCGACCAGACCGGCGTGTCGATCCGCCGGTTGTCCCGTTGGGCGCCCCGCCGCGGGTCCTGGTGCCAGAATCCGATCGGCGCGGTGCCCGGCCGGACCGGCTCGGCGCCGGCCGTGACGATCTCGTCCAGCACGGCCGTCCCGGTCGCCTCGTCGACGGCGGTGACGGTGACCTCGGCACCCCGCCCTCGCCAGGTGACCACACGCAACGTCCACCCGTCCCCGGTGGCGAGGCGGGCGGCGCGGTTGCGTTCGACCGCGGTCCGGGTGACCGTCGCCCGCTCCGGCACCAACACCACCCCCCGGCGGACCTTGGCCAGGCGGACCGTCCGGGCCCACGGCTGACGGCCGGTGACGAAGTCGGTGAGCAGCAGGGTGTCGATGACGTCGCCCGGACTGTCCACGTCGTCGTACTGGAACACGGGCAGCGGGGTACGCCGGGCGGCGCCGTCCGCGGGGAGGGTCGGAAACACGGCCCGATGATCCTCGGCACGGAGCCGCCCGGCACCCGGTTTTACGCCGCCCGGTCGAGCACCTGCTCCCGGGCTCTGGCGTAGCGCTCGCGGATGGCGGGCACGGCCTCGTCCCCGTACTCCTCGGTGTCGCCGACGGACCAGGCCGGCGGGGTGTCGCCACCGAGCGCCACCCAGGCGGCCTGCCGGGCGGCGCCGTCGGCCACGTACTCACCCGGCGGCGGCACCACCACCGGGCGGCCGAAGACCTGCGGCGCGATCCGCCGTACGGCCGCGGACCGGGCGCCGCCGCCGACCAGGATGATCCGGTCGGCGCGGGCGCCCTGCGCGATCAGCTCGTCGAGGCCGTCGGCCAGCCCGCAGAGCATGCCCTCCACAGTGGCCCGGGCCAGGTGCGCCGGGGTCGAGGTGCCGAGCGTGAGGCCGTGCAGGGTGCCGGTGGCGTGCGGCCGGTCCGGCGTCCGCTCCCCTTCCAGGTACGGCACCAGCACCAGCCCGTCCGCCCCGGGCGGGGCGGACAGGGCCAGCTCGCCGAGCCTGTCGAGGTCGACGCCGAGCAGCGTCGCGGCGGCGTCCAGCACCCGGGCCGCGTTGAGCGTGCACACGAGCGGCAGGAACCGGCCCGTCGCGTCGGCGAATCCGGCCACCGCGCCGCTGGGGTCGGCGGCCGGCGTGTCCGCCACCGCGAACACGGTGCCGGAGGTGCCGATCGAGACGACCACGTCGCCCGGACCGGCCCCGGCGCCGAGCGCCGCGGCGGCGTTGTCGCCGGTGCCCGGCCCGAGAAGCACCGGGCCGGCCGCCGCGCCGTCGCCGAACACCGCCGGGTCGAGGTGCCCGGCCGCCTCGGCCGGGCCGAGCACGACCGGCACCTTCGGGCGCCGGCCGAAGGCCCGTTCCAGCAGGTCCAGCCGGTACTCGCCGGTGCGCGGCGACCAGTAGCCGGTGCCGCTGGCGTCGCCCCGGTCGGTACGCAGCGCGTCCAGGCCGGGAGCGCCCGCCAGCCGCCAGGTGAGCCAGTCGTGCGGCAGGCAGACCGCCGCCACGCGGCCGGCGTTGTCCGGCTCGTGCCGGGCCAGCCACCGCAGCTTCGTCGCGGTGAAGCTGGCCACCGGCACCGCGCCGGTCGCCTCGGCCCAGAACCGACGGCCGGTCTCCCCGCCGCCGGCCTCCTCGACCAGTTCCCGGGCCGCGTCGGCGGAACGGGTGTCGTTCCACAGCAGCGCCGGGCGGACCACCTCACCGGAGGCGTCCAGACAGACCATGCCGTGCTGCTGGCCGCCGACCGAGACGGCTGCCACGTCGGCCAGGCCGCCGGCCTCGGCAACCGCCGCCCGCAGGGCCTCCCACCAGGCGTGCGGGTCGACCTCGGTGCCGGGCGGGTGCGGCGCGCGGCCCTGCCGGACCAGCGCGCCGGTCTCCGCGTCCCGGACGACCACCTTGCAGGACTGGGTCGACGAGTCGACCCCCGCGACGAGCGGCATGGCGGCCCGCCTCAGCGCGCGCCGAGCACGTGCTCGACGGCGAGCTGGTTGAGCCGGACGAAGCCGAAGCCCTTCGCCCCGGCGGCCTCCGGGTCGAACTCCTCGAACGCGGTCCGGTCGGCCAGCAGCTCGCGGTAGCCCTCACCGGGGTTGAGCGTCGGGGTGGCCAGCTCGGCCACCCGGGCGGCGGCGAGCGCCTCGACCACCTCCGGGTCCGCGCGGAACGCCGCGGCCCGCTCCTTGAGCAGCAGGTACGTCCGCATGTTCGCCTCGGCGGAGGCCCACACGCCGGTCATGTCCTCGGTGCGGGACGGCTTGTAGTCGAAGTGGCGCGGGCCGTCGTAGGCCTGGCCGCCGTTCGGGCCGCCGTGCTCCAGCAGGTCGACCAGGGCGAACGCGTTGAGCAGGTCGCCGTGGCCGAAGACCAGGTCCTGGTCGTACTTGATGCCGCGCTGACCGTTGAGGTCGATGTGGAACAGCTTGCCCTGCCAGAGTGCCTGGGCGATGCCGTGGGCGAAGTTCAGCCCGGCCATCTGCTCGTGCCCGACCTCCGGGTTGAGCCCGACCATCTCCGGGCGGGCCAGCGTGGAGATGAAGCCGAGCGCGTGCCCGACCGTGGGCAGCAGGATGTCGCCCCGAGGCTCGTTCGGCTTGGGCTCCAGCGCGAAGCGCAGGTCGTAGCCGTTGTCGACGACGTACTCGCAGAGCAGGTCGACGGCCTCGCGGTAGCGGTCCAGCGCGGCCTGGACGTCCTTGGCGACGTCGTACTCGGCGCCCTCCCGGCCGCCCCACATGACGAACGTCTTCGCGCCCATCTCGGCGGCGAGGTCGATGTTACGCAGCACCTTGCGCAGCGCGTACCGGCGCACGTCGCGGTCGTTGCTGGTGAAGCCGCCGTCCTTGAACACCGGGTGGTTGAACAGGTTGGTGGTGACCATCGGCACGACGAGGCCGGTCTCGTCGAGGGCCTTGCGGAAGCGGCTCAGCCGGGCGTCGCGGGTGGCCGCGTCCGCGCCGAACGGAACCAGGTCGTCGTCGTGGAAGGTGATGCCGTACGCGCCCAGCTCGGCGAGCCGGTGCACCGCCTCGACGGCGTCCAGCTCGGGCCGGGTGGCGTCACCGAACGGGTCACGGGCCGGCCAGCCCACCGTCCAGAGGCCGAAGGAGAACTTGTCCGCGGGGGTGGGGCGGGATGCCATGGCAGACCTCCAGGTGGTGGTGTCGTCCGCGATTTGTTCAGCGGTTGAATTAAATGGCGGCGATGTGGCAGTGTCAAGAGGTGACAAGCGCCAGCACCGCCGGGGCGGTCCGGCAGGGCAGCCTGCGCGAGTTGAACCTCGCGGTGGTGCTCCGGCGGATCGCCGCCGCCGACCGGCCGCCCTCGCGCGCCGGGATCGCCGCCGACACCGGCCTCACCCGGGCGACCGTCTCCGCCGTCGTGGACGACCTGATCGCCGGCCGGCTGGTCGCCGAGGCGGAACCGGAACCGCGTACCGGGGCGGGCCGCCCGGCCCGGGGCCTGGTGCTCGCCTCCGACGGCCCGGCCGGGCTCGGCCTGGAGGTGAACGTCGACTACCTGGCCGCCTGCGTCGTCGACCTCACCGGCGCGGTCCGGCACCACCTGGTCCGCCGCGCCGACCTGCGCCCGGCCTCCCCCGCCGACGCGCTCGCCCGGCTCGCCGCGCTGGCCGCCGAGGCGCGCGCCGCCGCCGTACGCGACGGGCTGACCCTGGCCGGCGCGGCGCTCGCAGTGCCCGGCCTGGTGGGCGACGGCGGTCTGGTCCGGCTCGCGCCGAACCTCGGCTGGCGGGACGTGGACGTGCCGGCGCTGCTCGCCGGGCACCCGCTGGCCGAGCCGGTCGACGGAATCCCGCCGCTGGTGGTCGACAACGAGGCCAACCTGGCCGCCCTCGGCGAGCTGTACGCCGGTCCGGCCGGCCCGCGCAGCTTCCTGCACGTCACCGGCGAGATCGGCATCGGCGCCGGGATCGTGCTCGACGGCGCGCTCTACCGGGGCGCGCGCGGCTGGAGCGGAGAGATCGGTCACTTCCCGGTCCAGCCGCAGGGGCGGCCGTGCCGCTGCGGCGGCCAGGGCTGCCTGGAGCGGTACGCGGGCCAGGAGGCGATCCTGGCCGCCGCCGGGCTGCCCGGCGCGGAACTGCCGGCGGACACCGCCGCCACCCGGCTCGCCGACCTGGCCGAGGCCGGTGACCCGGCCACACTGACCGCCCTGACCGACGCCGGCACCGCCCTCGGGGTCGCGGTGGCGGGCGTGGTGAACCTGCTGGATCTGGACACCGTGGTGCTCGGCGGCGGATACGCCCGGCTCGCGCCCTGGCTGCGGCCGACGGTGGAGGCCGAGGTCTCCCGGCGGGTGCTCACCGCCGCCTGGGCGCCGGTGACGGTGCGCCCGGCCGTGCTCGGGGCGCAGTCCGCGGCGGTCGGCGGGGCCGGCTCGGTGGTCCGCCGGATCGTCGACCGGCCGGTGGGCTGGCTGGCTCGGACCACCTGACCCGGGATGATCCGGGACGGGCATTCCGTGCCTGCGCTCGGTACGCTTGCCGCCAGGCAACATGTCCGCCGAGTGAGGGGTGCACCGACAGCATGCGCAGGGGTCGACCGACCGAAGCGCCCGGCCACCGGAGGTGACCGCCGCGCGCCGGGGCGGTGTCGCAGGGCCGGTCAGCGGCGGTGGACACGCTTCGCGGAGACGGCCCCGGCGGGTTGCCGAGGCCGCGCTGCCGGCTGACGACCACCTGGCCCGGGAGCTGCTGGACGGGCTCGCCGAGGCGGTCGTGACGATCGACCGGGCCGGGGTGGTGACGCTCGTCAACGCGATGGCCGCCGACCTGCTCCCCGAGGTGGCGCCCGGCGTCGACCTGGCCGCGTGCCCGGTGCCGGCGCTGGCCGAGGCGGCCGCCGCCGGATCCGACGCGTTCGAGACCGACCACCACGGCCGGCGGCTGCGCGGCGTGCGGCGCCCCCTGGCCGACGACCGCAGCGCCTGGTACGTCCGGGACGTCACCGAGGAGCACGCGCGCACCGACGCGCTGCTCGCCGAACGGTCGCGCACCGCGTTCCTCGCCGAGGCGGGCAGCCGGCTCGGGCTGTCCCTGCACCGGGAGCAGACGCTGCGTACCGCCGTGACGCTCCCGGTGCCCTACCTGGCCGACGCGGCAGTCGTGGTGCACCGCCCGCCTCCGCCCGCCGAGGACCAGCCGCACTGGCTCCGGTACGCCATCGGTGACCCCGGCCCGGTCACCGGCCTGGCCGGCTGGCCCACTGTGGAGTCCGTCCCCGGTCTGGTCGAGGCGCTCGAAGGCGACCTCACCGAACCGAGTCCCTGGTTGGACGCCGAGCTGGCCGACCTCGCCGAGGTGCTGCCCGCCGGGTTCGGCCGCCCGGGCACCGTGTTGATCAGCCCGATGCCCAGCGCGGGCGGTCCGGCCGGCGCGCTGGTGCTGGCCCGCCGCCGTGATCGGCCCGGTTTCGACAAGCGGGAGATCGGCCTGGCGCGGGAGTTCGCCCGCCGGGCCGGCGCCGCGCTGGCCGCGGCCGAGCTGTACGGCGAGCAGGCACACCTGGCCCGGGTGCTCCAGAACAGCCTGCTCCCGCCGGAGCTGCCCCGCCTGCCCGGGATGACGCTCGCCGGCGGTTATCGCGCCGCCGGGGACAGCCTGCGCATCGGCGGCGACTTCTACGACCTGTTCCCCACCGGCGACGGCGGCCTGTTCGCGCTCGGCGACGTCTGCGGCAAGGGCGTCGGCGCGGCCGTGCTGACCGGCCGGGTCCGCCAGTCGCTGCAGACCCTGCGCCTGGTCGAGCAGCGCCCCCGGGAGTTGCTGGAGCTGCTCAACCGGGCGCTGCTGGACGCTCCCGACGCGGCCCGCCGGGCCCAGTTCACCACGCTCCTGCTCGGCGCGCTGCGCCGCGAGCCGGACGGCGGACTGATGATCCGGGTGGCAGGTGGCGGGCACCCCGCGCCGCTCGTCGTCCGCGCCGGCGGTGGCGTCGAGACGGTCCGGGTCGGCGGCATGCCGGTGGGCGCGCTCACCGACGCCCGGTTCGCCGACGCCGAGGTACGGCTGGCGCCCGGTGACCTGCTGCTGGCGTACACCGACGGGGTGACCGAGGCCCGGGGCGGCCCGACCGAGCCGGCCATGTTCGGCGACGCCCGGTTGCGTCAGGCGCTCGCCACCGGCGCCGGGCTTCCGCCCGCCGCGCTGGTCGACCGGGTGCTCCAGCTCGTCGACGAGTGGCTGGACGGGCAGCCCCACGACGACATCGCCATGCTCGCCGTGGCGGCCGGGTGACACCGCCGCCTGACCGCCCCACCCCCACGCCCGAGCGCCGGATCGGACCGGAGACGCTCGCCGCGTACCTCGACCACCTGGACGCCGCCGACCGGACCGGCGCGGTCGCGCTGGCGCGCGGCCTGGTGGCCGACGGATTCTCGGTCGCGGACGTCCTGGTCGATCTGGTCGCGGCTGCGCAGCGGGAGGTCGGCCGGCGCTGGCTCACCGGCTCGTGGAGCGTCGCCCAGGAGCACGCCGCCACCCACGTCAGCGAGCAGGTGGTGGACGCGCTGGGCGCGACGACCGGCCCGCCGCGGCGCGGGCACGTGGTGATGGCCTGCGTGGAGGGCGAGTGGCACGCGCTGGCCGCCCGCATCGTCACCGAGGTGGTCCGCGCGGCGGGCTGGCGGGTGACGTTCCTCGGCGCCAGCGTGCCGGCCCGGCATCTGGTCTCCTACCTGCACCAGACCGGCCCGGACGCGGTGCTGCTGAGCTGCGTGCAGCCGAACCGGCTGGTCCGGGCGGCGCGGATGGTGGAGGCCAGCCGCGCGGCCGGGGTGCCGGTCCTGGCCGGTGGTCCCGGCTTCGGCCCGGACGGCCGGTGGGCCACCGCGATCGGCGCGGCGGGCTGGGGCGCCAGCGCCCGGGACGCGGTCGCGCTGCTGGAACGGCCGCTGTCGGCCGAGCACACCGGCGCGCCGCCGCCCCCGCCCGACGACGCGTACGTGGCGGTGCTGCACCGGCGGCGTGAGCTGGTCCGGCTCGCGCTCGCCGCGGTGGACCCGCCGCCGGATCACGCCGAGGACGTCGCCGCCGGCATCGCGCACCTGGTGGACGCGCTGATCGCGGCCGTGCGGGTGGACGACGACCGGCTGCTGCGCGACTTCGTCGGGTGGCAGAAGGAGGCACTGACGTCCCGGGGCGGCCGGGCGGTGCTGGACGAGGTGCTCGGCACGCTGGAGCGGGCGCTCACCGAGCATCCCCGGGTGGTGACCCGGTTGCGGGCCGCTCGCGAAGGCGCGCCGGCCGATCCCGGCGGCGCCGGCTGAGTCAGGCGGTACGGGCCACCGGGGGCTCGCCGGACGGCCGGGCGGGGTCGCCGATCCGTTCCCCGGAGGGTTGCAGCATCGGCCAGCCCTCCGCCACAGTGGCCTCGCCGCGCCGGCCCACCTCGTCGAACTCGCGCATGCCGCGTACCAGCGCGGCCCGGCCCTCCGGGCTCATCCCGGCCAGGATCCGCTCCAGCCGGTGCCGCCGGTCGGCACGCAGCTCGGCGAGGAGCCGGATGGCGGCGGGCGTGAGGTGCAGCGAGATCTCCCGCCGGTCGTAGCGGCCCGGCTCGCGTTCCAGCATCCCGGCCGCGACCAGCCGGTCGCACAACCGGCTGGCGGAGGAGAGCAACATGTCGGTGAGGGTGGCGAGGCGGCGGAGGTTGATGCCGTCATACTGCTCGACGACCATGATCGCGCGTAGCTGGGCACTCGACAGCCGGCTGGTGGTGCGCTCCCGGGCGGCCTCCCAGACGGCGAGCAAGGTGCCTGCCGCCTCGTCCAGGGCGGCGGACGTACTCGTTTCAGGTCCCCGGGGACCGCGCTCTTCGGTCATGGTGGGCCCGAGACTACTCCCCGGATCTGCCCGGCGACCTGTGCAAAGGAGCAAAGATGAGCGGAGCGGAGGGGCGCGCGCGCCGGGTCCTGACCGAGGCGCCGACGGATCTCATCGTGGACCGGCTCGCCGCCGAGCTGGCGCGCACGTACGGCGTCACCCGCACCGAGCTCTACCAGGTCGACTACCGGCTCGCCGAGCTGCTGCCGCTGGGTGACGGCCCGCCGGTCACCGGCCCCGGCCATCCGGCCTGGCGCGCCTTCGACCACCAGGAGCCGGTGATCGCCGACGGCGTCGGCTGGTTCCCGGTGGGCATGCGCGGCGAACGCCGGGGCGTGCTCCAGGTCTCGCCGGTGCCCGCCGACCCGCACGCCCGCAGGGAGCTGGACACCATCGCCACGGTGCTCGGGCACGAGTTGAGCGCGGTCATGGCCACCAGCGACATCTACCGGACCGCCCGGCGCAGCCGGCGGCTCACGCTGGCCGCCGAGATGCAGTGGGAGCTGCTGCCCGGGCGCAGCCGGATCCGGCCGTCGTTCAGCCTGGCCGGGCAGTTGGAGCCGGCGTACGCGGTGCGCGGGGACAGCTTCGACTGGTCCGACGACGGTCACCGGCTCTGGCTGGCGGTGCTGAACGGCTACGGCGAAGGGGTGGCCGCGGCGCTGCTCGCCTCGCTGGCCACGTACGCGCTGCGCAACGCGCGCCGGGCCGGGCTCGACCTGGCCGACCAGGCCGCGCTGGCCGACCAGGCGATCTACGCCCAGCACCGGGGCGGACAGCACGTCTCCGTGCTCCTGATGGAGCTGGACCTGGCCACCGGCGAGCTGACTGTGGTCGACGCCGGTTCGCCCCGGCTGCTGCGGCTGCGGGCCGGCGAGGTGACCGAGCAGGAGCTGGACAACCAGTTCCCGCTCGGCATGTTCGAGGGCACCGACTACCGCCCGCAGCGGTTCCGGCTGGAGCGCGAGGACCGGCTCTTCGTGGTCAGCGACGGCGTGATCGAGGCCACCACCGAGCAGGCGCGCTACGGCGAGGTGGCGCTGGACCGGTTCCTGCGCCGGACCGGGCCGATGGAGCCGCTGGACGCGGTCCGGTCGCTGCTCGGCGACCTGCGGGCCTTCGTCTCCGGTGACCTGGTGGACGACGCGGTGGTGGTCTGCCTGGACTGGCTGGGGCCGCAGCCCTGACCTGCCCCCTCAGTACGCGCCGCGGCTGTTGAGCACCGCGCCGAACGTCTTCCAGAGGATGGTCAGGTCGGCGGCCAACGACCAGTTCTCCACGTAGTACAGGTCCAGCCGGATGCCGTCCTCCCAGCTCAGGTCCGACCGGCCGCTGACCTGCCAGAGGCCGGTCATGCCGGGCTTGACCAGCAGCCGGCGTGCCACGTCGCCGTCGTAACGGGCCACCTCGGACGGCAGTGGCGGGCGCGGGCCGACCAGGCTCATCTGGCCGAGCAGCACGTTGGCGAGCTGGGGCAGCTCGTCCAGCGACCACTTGCGCAGCAGCCGGCCGACCCGGGTGACGCGCGGGTCGTCGCGCATCTTGAACATCAGGCCGTCGGTCTCGTTGCGCGCGGCCAGCTCGGCGAGCAGGGCGTCGGCGTTGACCACCATGGTGCGGAACTTGAAGACGCCGAACTCCTCGCCGCCCTGGCCGACCCGGGTCTGCCGGAACAGCACCGGGCCGCGACTGTCGATCTTGATGGCCAGCGCGATCACGATCAGCAGCGGCGCCAGCACGAGCAGGGCGATCGACGAGATCGACCGGTCGACGAAACCCTTGACCAGCTTGCGGGCACCGCGGAACTCGGGCGCCTCGACGTGGATCAGCGGCAGGCCGGCGACCGGACGGGTGTGGATACGAGGGCCGGCCACGTCGGTGAGCGCCGGTGCCACCACCAGGTCGACGCCGGTGCCCTCCAACTGCCAGCCGAGGCGGCGCAGCCGGGTCGCGGTCAGCTCGCCGGAGGCGGTGACCGCCACCGTGTCGGCGCCGATCGCGGTGGCCGCCTCCGGGATGCCCCGGAAGCTGCCCACCACCGGCACGTCGCCGAGCCGCTGCGGCACCGGGGCGAGCAGCGCGTCCGGGATGCACGCGCCGACCACCTGGTAGCCGGCATACGGTTCCCGGCGCAGCGTGTGCACCAGCTCCAGCACGTGCGCGGTGTCGCCCACCACGAGCACCTTGCGGGACCAGCCGGCACCCCGGTCGCGGGCCCGGTGCAGCCGCTTGCGGGCCGCGAACCGCGCCACCTCCAGGCCGATCGTGCCGACCGCGAAGGAGATGGCCAGGAAGCCCCGGGAGACGCCGACGTCGGCGATGTACCCGGCGATGGCGATGCCGCCGGCGAGTCGCATGCTGGCCGCGCTGACCCGGCGGTACTCGTCGGCACCGTAGCCGAGCACCTGGTCGTCGTAGCACCGCATCGCCTTGAGCGAGACGAGCCAGACCAGCAGGAGCACCGGGGCGACCACCACGTACGGGATCTCGGACCCGGTCGGTTCCTCGTCGCCGAACCGGGCCAGGTAACCGACCAGGATGGCCACGGCGAGCACGGCGGTGTCGAGCACCACCAGGACCCGGATGTAGGCCCGCTCCGCAGCTCGCGTCGTCTTGCCCGGGCGTTCACCACCGGGTCGCGACGACGTGGCAGGGGTCAACAGCGTCGCCGAGGTCACCGGCCCTCCCCACTTCGCTCAGGACCGCCCCGTCCCCGCCCGGCTCCGGTGTGGAGCCCGCGGTCGAGGCACCCCGTCATCATGCCTGGACAATTATGGTTACCGATTGATTCGGACGCATTACCGTCAGTTCCCATCCCACGCCTTGAGCCGGGAAGCCTTCCGCCGTACCGGATTTCCCGGTACGGCGGAAGACTAGCGCTGAGCTTCAGGTCAGCGGGGGGCGGGCGGACGCAGCGCGATCGCCCGGAGGAAGATCTCGCCGATCTTGCTGGGGTCGGTGGTGACGAAGGCGCCGCCGCCGGTGACCTTGGTGATCGACTCCAGCTCGGCCCGGTTCACCTCGGTGCCGATGCCGATGATGATGACCTGGACCGGCTGCTCGTCGTCCTTCAGCTTGTTCAGCTGCTCCAGCAGCGCCTTCTGCGAGATGCCGTCGTCGTCCTCGTTCTTGCCGTCGGTGAACAGCACGATCGAGTTGACCTTGCCCGGCTCCCAGTCCTGCTGCACCTTCTTGTACGCCGCGAGCGTCGTGTCGTACAGGCCGGTGTTGCCGCTGGAGGGCTTGATCGAGGCCAGGCCGCGCTGGAGTGCGCCCCGGTTGCTGGACAGAGGCTTTATTCCGACCAGCTCGCTCCAGTCCTGCGAGCCCTGGAGGTTGGTGGAGAAGGTCCAGAGGCCGATCGACCAGGAGTCGTCGAACAGCCCGAGGCCCTGGCTCGCGGCGGCGACAGTGACCTGCTCGCGGCTGGCGCCGTTGGCGGTCGCGACCGGCTTCTTCATCGAGCCGGAGACGTCGATGACGCAGAGCATCCGGCCCGACTGGGTGGCCACCGACCAGGTCGTGGTAGCGGTCGAGATGGCGCCGGGGTCGAGGTCGGCCGCGCCGCCCTGGCCCGACGGCGGCACCTGACTCGCGCCGCCGTTGGCCGGGCTCGGCGCGCCGGTCGGGGCCTGGAAACCCCGCCCCCAGTTGCCGTCCGGCGCGCGCAGCGCCTGCGCGGCGAGGCGGTCCTTGAAGCCCGGCGTACGCAGCACCTCGAAGAGCACCCGGGCGGCGGACGCCTTGGTCGGCTCGATGCCGGGCAGCACCGCGAACGGGTAGTCCAGCGGAATCGGCGCCGGCTCCAGGTAGAGCGCGGCGAGCCGGATCGGCGGCTTGGTGCTGTTGTAGGCGATCACGTCTTCCTCGGACAGTGCCGCCGCCCCGAGCCCGTTGGCGATCGCCGTCGGGTCCGACGAGCGCGGGAACCGTGCGAGGAGGTCCTGCCGCAGCGAGGAACGGTTGGTGGCGAGGGCACGCAGCGCGCCGACCATCGCCTCCTGCGCCTTCGGCGAGCCGGAGTCGCCGGTGGAGCTGGCCGCGGCGGTCAGCGACAGCAGGCCGGACAGGCCGGCCGCGTCCTGGGTCGGCTCGACGATCCCGGCGCGCAGCGGCTTACTGGCGGTGACCTGGGTCAGCAGGTCGGACCAGCGGAGATCCTTGTCCGGCCACCCTATGCGCGAGGCCACCGGCTCGGGCAGCGCCACCACGACCGGGCTGCGCGCGATCGATGCGCCGTTCGTCGGCGCGAACGCGCTGGCCCCGCCGCTCTTGAGCCGGACCAGCCAGGTCGAGGAGTCCGGCACCCAGACGTCGGGGGTGACGGCGGTGCCGCTGGCCTGCCCGACGCCGGCGAGCGTGGCGCCGTGCTTGCTCGCCACCGCGGCGGCCACCTCGACCGACTCGGCCGAGGAGACGTTGACCGCGATACAGGTTCCGCTCGCCGCCGCACCGTCGGAGACCCACTGGTCGGCGGCGGCGCGCACCGCGGGGGCGATCTCCGGGGCGGTCGCCACCGACAGCTCGATCCGGCCCGAACAGTTCGGGCCGGCCAACTGCTGGTAGCCGAACCAGGAGCCGGCTACGACGGCGACCAGGGTGGCCGCCACGGCGGCGGCACCTGCTCCGCGGAGGTGAGAACGCATGCGATGGCGGCCAGACACGGTGACCATCTTGCGTACCTCGTGGGGTTACCACCACAACCGTTCGGACGAAAGTTACGCAGCAGAAACAGTTGATCACCTAACCCATACGCTAAGTTACCAGTCAGTCATTTATGGTGAAGTCAATCCACTTCGGACTGCCATTTGGTGACCGTTCGGTCACGGCAGGACACACGTCGGGCTCGCCACCGGCACCGGCTCCCCCACCGGCTCGGGCACCCCGCCGTCCGGATCGACCCGGAAGATCCTGATCATGTCGGCTCGTTCGTCGGCCACGTACAGGTGCTCCCCGGCGAACGCGAAGTGCCGGGGCCACTCGCCGCCGGTGTCGACCTCCGCCACCAGCTCCGGCGCGGCGCCGTCGAGCGCGAAGACAGCGATCGTGCCCACGCCGCGGTTGCCCACGTAGAGGAAACGCCCGCCCGGCCCGACGGCCACCTCGGAGGGCTGGACGTGCCCGGTCCGGCCACTGGCGTCGACACGGGTCGACTGCCGCGGCCCGTCCGGCGTCAGCTCGTACCCGGTGACTGTGGCGTCCAGCTCACCGACCAGCCAGCAGCGCCGCCCGTCCGGGTGCCGGGCCAGGTGCCGGGGTCCGGTGCCGGGCGCTGTCCGCAGCCGCGGCTCCCGCTCGGCCAGCCGGCCGCTGGACGCGTCGACGTCGTACCGGTAGACGGAGTCGGTGCCCAGGTCGACAGCGAGCAGCCCGCTCCCGGCCGGGCCGGGCGAGACCATGTGGCAGTGCGCGTGCTCCTGCCGCTGCGGGTCCGCACCGTGCCCCTCGTGCCGGACCAGGTCGGTGCGCTCCCCCGGCACGCCGTCGGCGTCCAGGCCGAACACCGCCACGCTGCCGCCGCCGTAGTTGGCCACGAACAGGTGCCGCCCGTCCGGGGCGACCGCCAGGTGGCACGGCTCCGCGCCACCGGTCTCCCGGACCCCCAGCGGCGTGAGGTCGCCGTCCGGGGCCACCCGGAACGCGCTCACCAGCCCGTCGGGCAGCTCGTTGCACCCGTACAGCACCGGCAGCGCCGGATGCCGCACCAGGAACGACGGCGACGGGGTCACGGCCACGACGCCCAGCGGGGTCAGTTCCCCGGTCGCCCGGTCCCGCCGGGCCGCCACGACACCCTCGGCCCGCCCGCCCGTCTCCGCCGTGTAGCCGCCGATGTGGACGATCTCGTCCTGCCCGGTCACCGCTCCCACCTCTCGTCGGTCCTGCCTGCGATCCAACCAGAGGCTTCCCGGTGACGCGCCCGGTCAGTCCCACCGGGCCCGACGGATCGGGCACGGGGCGCTCAGCCCACCGGCACCGGCTCGCCGCGCTGCCGCGCCACGTGCTCGACGAGCGAGATCAGCACCAGCTTGCCGGACTGCCGGTCACGGGCGTCGCAGAGCACGAGCGGCACGTCCGGGTCCAGGTCCAGGGCGTCGCGGACCGCCTCCAGGCCGAACCGGCGGGAACCCTCGAAGCAGTTGACGCCCACCACGAACGGGATGCCCCGCTGCTCGAAGTAGTCGATCGAAGGGAAGCAGTCGGCCAGCCGCCGGGTGTCGGCGAGCACCACCGCGCCGAGCGCACCGAACGCCAGCTCGTCCCAGAGGAACCAGAACCGGTCCTGGCCCGGGGTGCCGAACAGGTAGACCTGGAGGTCGTCGTTGATGGTGATCCGGCCGAAGTCCATCGCCACCGTCGTGGTCGACTTCTGCTCGACCCCGGAGACGTCGTCGGTGCCGAGCCCGGCCCCGGTCAGCACCTCTTCGGTCTGCAACGGCCGGACCTCGCTCAACGCGCTGACCAGCGTCGTCTTTCCGGCGCCGAAGCCACCGGCGATGAGGATCTTCAAAGCCAGCGGCACCCGCGGCGCCCCCGGCTCCCGGTCATAGCGCACGGAGTCCACTGACCACCGCCTTGAGGATGTTGTCGTCGGGCAGGTACGCGGTCGCCGGTGGCCGGTGCACCGCGACGAGCCCATGGGCGAGAAGGTCGCCGAGCAGCACCCGGACCACACCCACGGCGAGGTCCAGGTCGGCGGCGAGGTCGGCCACGGCCTTCGGCCGCCGGGCCAGCTCGATCAGGCGGCGGTGCTCCGGCTGGAGACCGGGCGTGCCGGCCGGGTCCGCGCCGGGGGCGGCGAGCACGAACGCCAGCAGGTCGAAGCCGTCGACGGGTGGGCGCACCCGGCCGCCGGTGAGCGTGTACGGACGCACCACCGGCCCGGCGTCGGCGTCCAGCCACTCGTGCTGCGGCCCCGGCGACTCAGCGCGCATCGGTCCGCTCCCCCGCCACCCGGCTCGGCGCGGCCAGGTTCTCCCCGACCCGGATGACGAGCATCGCCATCTCGTACGCCACCAGGCCGATGTCGGCGTCGGCGTCGCTGGCCACCGCCAGGCAGGCGCCCTGCCCGGCGGCGGTCACGAACAGGTAGGCCGACTCCATCTCCACCACGGTCTGACGGACCGCGCCGCCGCCCAGGTGCCGGGTGGCGCCCTTGGCCAGCCCGGAGAATCCGGACGCCAGCGCGCAGAGGTGTTCCGCGTCGGTGCGGTCCTGGTCGGTGGAGGCGCCGAGCAGGAGCCCGTCCGCCGAGAGCACCACCGCCTGGCGGGCGGCGGGAACACGCTCCACCAGGTCGTCGAGCAGCCAGTCGAGATCGGCGTTCTGCCGCGTCGTGTGCACCACTAGGCGTCCCTCTCAGTCGCGGTTCGTTGGTCCGGCGCCGCCGGGGCGGGCTCCACGGCCGGCCCCACGGGGGTGGACGGCGTACCGGTGTCGCGCGGTTCGGTGGTGGGGGTGGCCGGGTCGGTTCCGGCGGCGCGCGATCCGTCGCGGCGTCCGCGCGCGGTGCCGGCCTGCAACGCCGACATGGCCCGGCGGGCCTCCTCCGGGGTGCGGTGGGCCGGGGTGTCGGCGACCGCCGCGCGAGGACGCGCGGTCGCGCCGCGGCGCCGGATCCGGCGGGGCAGGCCGTCGCCGTCGGCGGGTGGTTCCACAGTCGAGGCGCGCGCCGACTGCAACGGGACGACGGTGCTCTCCGACCGGTCGCGGCCCGGCCGGGTCGGCCGCCCCGGCCGGGGCACCGTGGTCAGCCGGGTCACCTTGGCCAGGCGCCTGCGTTCCGGCCCGGCGGAGGCGTCCGCGCCCACTGGCGGCTCGTCGGTGATCAGTTCCGACGGTACGAACACCGCGGCGACGATGCCGGCCGGGCGGGACGGCCGCAGCTCGACCCGTACGCCGTGCCGGGCGGCCAGGCGCGCCACCACGAACAGCCCCAGCCGGGCGCTGCCGGCCGGGTCGAACTCCGGCGGCTCGGCCAGCTTGCGGTTGGCCTCGGCCAGGGCCGGCGCGGACATGCCGAGCCCTCGGTCGGTGATCTCGATGGTGTAGCCGCCCGGGACGCTCCGGCCGGTGACGTCCACCCGGGTGCCGGGCGGGGAGAACGTGGTCGCGTTCTCGATCAGCTCGGCGAGCAGGTGGATCACGTCGCCGACGGCCCGGCCCAGCACCCCGGCCGGCGCCACCTCGCCCACGTCGACCCGGTCGTACGCCTCGACCTCGGAGATCGCGCCGCGCATCACGTCGACCGCGGCGACCGGCCGCCGCCAGCCCCGTCCGGGCGCTGCCCCGGCCAGGATGACCAGGTCCTCGGCGTGCCGCCGCAGCCGCGTCGCCAGGTGGTCGACCTGGAACAGCCCGGCCAGCTCGTCCGGGTCCTCGGTACGCCGTTCCAGCCGGTCCAGCAGCGCCAGCTGCCGGTGCACCAGCCCCTGGCTGCGCCGGGCGAGATTGAGGATCACCTCGTTGAAGCCCCGGCGCAGCGTCACCTCGTCGACGGCGGCACGGACCGCGGTCCGGCGCACCTCGTTGAAGGCGCGTGCCACCTGGCCGATCTCGTCGCCGCCGTGGTCCAGCTCGGGCGCCTCCCGGGCGACGTCGACCTCCTCGCCCCGGCGCAGCCGAGCGACCACGTCGGGCAGTCGGCGTTCGGCCACCTCGGTCGCGGCGGCGCGTACGCCGGTCAGCCGCCGCGCCAGCGACCGGCCGACCCGCAGCGCCACCAGTACGCACACCACGATCGCGATCAGGCCCAGCACACCGGCGGCGGCGAGCTGGACGAGGATCCGGGTGGCCATCGGCACCGACCGCTCGGCGAGGGCGTCCGCGCCGCGCAGCTCGAAGTCACGCAGGCTCTGCCACACCTCGGCGTGACCGGTCTCCCACGCCCGCATGTCGAACCGGGCGGGCAGCGCGGGCGAGCGGATCAGGCTGTCCTGGAGCGCGCGCAGCTGGAGGAACCCGGTGCCCTCGGTCATCCGCTGGTACGCGGTCCGCTCCTCGGACGGCAGGTCGGCGACCGCGATCTCGGCCAGGAACCGCTGGTTCTCGACTGTGCGTACCAGTTGTTCGTGCTCGCCCTCGGCGTACCGGCCCGCGGTGACGGCGCCGGCCAGCAGCGCGTCGGCCTGACCGAGCAGCTCCCGGGAGCGGCCCAGCGCGGTGAGCGCTGTGGCCTCCCGGTTGAGCTGCGCGTCGGGCAGCGCGGCCATGGCGCCGAACGCCTGGAAGGCCGAGCCGATCATCCCGCTGTAGAGGCCGACGGCACCGGCCCGGTCCACCTTCCGGCCGTCGATGAAGGCGCGCCCGGCGGGCAGCGCGTCGAGCGCCGAGACCAGCTGGTCGAGCCGGTTGTCGAGCTGGGCGTCGGCGACGTCGCGCAGGTCACCGCCGTCGACCTTGCGGCGCAGCTCGACGATCGCGTCGTCGGTGCGTACCCGCTGCTCGGTCAGCTCGGGGAGGGCGCGGTCACCGGCGAGCTGGACCACCGACAGCCGCCGCTCCCGTTGCAGCTCCGCCACCACGGTCTCGCCCGGACGGCCCAGGTCGTAGAGGAGGGTACGCGCGGAGAGCAGGTCGAGCGCGGGCCCGAAGGTGAGCGTGGTGGCGAAGATCCACAACGCCAGCAGCCCGGTCACCGGGCCGATGACCAGCGCGGTCAGCTTGGCGCGGATCGGCCAGTCACGGGTGTTCAATCAGACCTCGCCCGGGAAGGTGTCGCTCGGTGGCGCCGGCAGCGGCCGTCACGTTCGCCGGCCACGACGCCGGGCCCCGGCCCGGACGCCTTGGGCAGGATACGTAATCCGGGGCGGATGCACTACCGGCCGTCTCGGCTCTCACTACGGTCCGAGACGGGCACGACGGGCTCAGTCGGACACCGCTCCGGCACCGGACGGCGGTCGCGGCACCGCGCCTTTTCCCGGCCGGGGCGGAAAGTGCCGCACAACGGGATTGGCGATCACCCGCACGAGGGAATACCAACGTGCGAAGGAGGAGCCATGTCGTCCACCCAGGTAGTCGTCATAGTCATCGTCGTCGCCGTCATCGCCGCGCTCGTCGCGGTCGCCGTGGTCGCCAGCCGCCGCCGGGCGCTGCGGGAACGCTTCGGCCCCGAGTACGACCGGGTCGTCGCCGAGCAGGACAGCCGCGGCGCCGCCGAGCGTGAGCTGCGGGAACGCGAACGCCGGCACGCCGAACTGGAGCTGACCCCGCTGGACCCGGAGTCCCGGGCCCGCTACGCCGCCGCCTGGGAGGAACTCCAGGTGCGCTTCGTCGACTCCCCCGCGGAGACCGTCGGTGAGGCCGACGAGCTGGTCAGCCGTCTGATCGCCGAGCGCGGATACCCCACCGGGGACTTCTCGGACCAGATCGCCCACCTCTCCGTCGAGCACGCCCGCACGCTCACCCACTACCGCGACGCCCACGAGATCCGGCAGCGCAACGAGCGCGGTGAGGCCGGCACCGAGGACCTCCGGCAGGCGCTCGTGCACTACCGGGCCCTCTTCGCCGACCTGCTCGGCGAGGACCCGGTCGCCCCGCAGCAGCCGGAGCAGCGCCACCCCGATCACGACCACGACCACGACGTCCCGAGCCGCTGAGGAGGCCGCCGCCATGCGCCAGGAGGAACAGCAGGTCACGCAGGACCACCCCGAGGCCGTCCGGTCCGCACCGGTACCGGTGCCGCAGCCGGGCGAGCACACCGACGCCGACCGGCGCGACGCCGACCGGGCCGACGTGCCCGAGGACGCGCTGGACGACCGGGGCACCTTCGACGACCCGGCGGTCGACGACCAGCGGCGCGACGCCGAGGTCGACGAGACCCGTGCCTACGAAGACGGGGAGCTGCGCGACGCGGCCGACCGGACCGACGACGACGGGCAGCCCCCGTACCACGAGCCGGCGCCGCTGCCGACGGCGTTCGGGGCGGCCACGGTGGGCGACGCGGTCGCCGCCTCGGCCCTGGCGGGCGGCCGTCCGCAGGACGAGCGCGACGCGCGCGACGAGGACACCGCGGTGCCGGGCGACGGCGCGCCGGGACGCACCGACCCGCTGGACGACGAGCGGGCCGACCCGACCGCCGGGGACCGCCTGCACGACCGGGACCGCTGGGACGCCGAGCACTCCGGCACCGCCGGCCAGGACGTCGACGGTGACGGCCGGGACGACCGCACGGTGGACGACGTAGCCCGGGACGACCGCAAGGTGGACGACGTGGCGGCCGACGGCGCGGTCGGGTACGGCAGCGCCGAGCCGGGCCTGGTCGACCCGGACGCCGAGCCCGTCCCCACCACCGACGACGCCGACCGGGTGGACACGGCCACCGCCGGCGCGGCGGCGGGCGCGGCAGCCGCCGGCACGGGCCTGGCCGGCGCGGAGCGGCCCACGCCCGGCGCGGTACCGGCCGACGCGGCGACGCTGTTCGCGCCGGAGGCCGCCCAGGGCTTCCGGGACCGCTGGCGCGACGTGCAGCTGCGCTTCGTGGACGACCCGCGCGCGGCCGTCGGCGAGGCGGAGTCGCTGGTCGAGGAGGCGATCGAGGCGCTCTCCACCGCCCTGCGCGAGCAGCGCACCCGGCTCGGCACCTGGCAGGAGTCCGGCTCGACCGACACCGAGCAGCTCCGGGTGGCCGTGCGCGGCTACCGCGACTTCCTGGACCGCGTGCTCGGACGCTGAGACCGCGACGAAGCCCCGGCCGGTCACCGGCCGGGGCTTCCCCGTGCCCGGACCGAACAGCAGGTATGAAACTTCGCAATCGGGGTACGTGCGGGCAGCGGTGCACACGAGGGGAGCACGGGCATGGGCGGTGGCGGCCTGCGGTTGGATATGAACGCCCTGGACTATCTGATCCTGGCGCTCTATTTCGTCACGGTGCTCGGCGTCGGTTTCGCCGCCCGGCGCGCGATCCGTACCAGCGTGGACTTCTTCCTCTCCGGCCGCTCGCTGCCCGCCTGGGTCACCGGCCTGGCGTTCGTCTCGGCGAACCTGGGCGCACTGGAGATCATCGGCATGGCCGCCAACGGCGCCCAGTACGGCATCATGACCGTGCACTACTACTGGATCGGCGCCGTACCGGCGATGGTCTTCCTCGGCATCGTGATGATGCCGTTCTACTACGGCTCCAAGGTCCGCAGCGTCCCCGAATACCTGCGGCTGCGCTTCAACCGCCCCACCCACCTGCTCAACGCGATCAGCTTCGCGGTCGCGCAGGTGCTCATCGCGGGCGTGAACCTCTACGCGCTGGCCCTGATCATGCAGGCGCTGCTCGGCTGGCCGCTCTGGTTCGCGATCATCGTCGGCGCGGTGATCGTGCTGGCGTACATCACCATCGGCGGGCTCTCCGGCGCGATCTACAACGAGGTGCTCCAGTTCTTCGTGATCATCGCCGGTCTGGTACCGATCACGGTGATCGGCCTGGTCAAGGTCGGCGGCGTGAGCGGCCTGATGGACGCGGTCCGCGACTCCAAGCTCGGCGAGGCCGGACTGCACGCCTGGGAGGGCACCGGCAGCACCGACAACCCGCTCGGCGCGCACTGGCTGGGCATCGTGTTCGGCCTCGGCTTCGTGCTCTCCTTCGGCTACTGGACCACCAACTTCGCCGAGGTGCAGCGCGCGCTGTCCGCGCGGAACATGAGCGCCGCCCGGCGTACGCCGATCATCGCCGCGTACCCGAAGCTGCTCATCCCGGCGGTCACCGTGATCCCCGGCCTGATCGCCCTGGTCACCGTCAAAGGGCTGGGCGCCGACGAGGGCGACCTGGTCTACAACAACGCGATCCCGCTGCTCATGCGCGACCTGCTGCCCAACGGCGTGCTCGGTATCGCGGTCACCGGCCTGGTGGCCTCGTTCATGGCCGGCATGGCGGCGAACGTCAGCGGGTTCAACACCGTCTTCACGTACGACATCTGGCAGGCGTACTTCCGGCGGGACAAGCCGGACGAGCACTACGTGAAGGTGGGCCGGATCGCCACCGTCGGCGCTGTGGTGATCGGCATCGGCACCGCGTTCATCGCGGCCGGGTTCAGCAACATCATGAACTACATCCAGGCGCTCTTCTCGGTCTTCAACGCGCCGCTGTTCGGCACGTTCATCATCGGCATGTTCTGGCGGCGGATGACGCCGCTGGCCGGGTTCTGGTCGCTGCTGTCCGGCACCGTCGTGGCCACCGCCACGTACCTGCTCTACAAGGGCGGCGTGATCAGCTTCAACTCGGACCTGGAGGAGAGCTTCTGGGGCGCGGGCCTGGCCTTCGCCACCGTCGCGGTGGTGGCCGCGATCGTCACGCCGCTGACCCGGCCGAAGACCGACCGGGAGCTGACCGGGCTGGTGTACGGCCTCAGCGACACGACGCTCGCCGACGACTCGCTGGCCGGCGACACCGCCTGGTACCGCTCCCCGGTGCTGCTCGGCGTCGTCGCGGTGATCCTCGCCGCCCTGTTCTACATCCCGGTCTTCTAAGGAGGGGACGCACGCCATGGCAGACAACGCGGACCGTCACTACCAGGGCGGCGAGGCGCACGACCCGCTGGTCGACGAGACCGAGGACGCCCGGGAGGAACGCTCCGCCGCGGCCCGGCTGTTCGACATCCGCCGGGTCATCGGCGGCCTGTTCGTGGTGTACGGGCTGATCGTCGGCCTGATGGGGCTCTTCGACACGTCCGCCGAGATCGACAAGGCGCAGGGCCTCCGGATCAACCTGTGGGCCGGGGCGGCGATGCTGGTGTTCGGCCTGCTGATGCTGCTGTGGCAGCGGCTGCGCCCGACCGAGGCGCCGGAGCCGCAGCGCGACGAGTCCTGACCCCCTCCGCCCGCATGGCGCGGCCCGCACCGGGTAGGCCACGGGGATCACGCGAAGGGACAGGAGGGCAGCAGCATGACCGATCGTGACCGCGGTGGCGAGCGGCCGCTGGAGGAGACCCCCGAGGTGGCCGCGGCGGTGGACGACGACAGCACGGTGCCCCAGTTGCGCAACAGCGGCACCGACCCGGACAACCCCACCTTCACCGAGCCCGACGGCGCGGTGCCCGACACCGGGTCGCCGAACCTCATCGGTGACCCGTACGCGGCCGGGACGGGTGCGACCGGCACCGGCACCGGCGCCGCCCCGGACGACATCCGTACCGGCGCCGAACAGCCCTGGGATCCGGAGGACCTGGTGCAGGCCCGGGGCCAGGACGTGACGCCGGAGAACCTGGAGCGGGCCCGGCGTGATCTGGCCGAGCTGGGCCGGGCGGCGATCGAGCGCACCGTTCCCTGACACCGGAACGGCCGAGGGCCCCTGGCCGACGTGGGCGTCGACCAGGGGCCCGGGGAACCCGCGCGGCGGTGCCTCACTCCCGCCGCCGCGGGTGGTCCTCACCGCGGCTCAGGAGAGCGGCGGGTACGCGTTCTGCATGAGCTGCTGGAACTGGGCGGCGAACCACGCGCCGGAGATCGGCGCGTCCGGCAGGGCGCCGGACAGGTTGTTGCCGTTGCGGGCGTTGCCGGTGTACGTCGGGTCGCACATCCGGTCGAAGCCCTTGCCCTCGCTGTTCGGGATCTCCTTGCTGGAGCCGTCCGACTCACCCGGGGGCTTCACCCAGACGTAGGCGTCGATCCCGGTCTCCGGGTTGGCCCGCGGCCGCTCGCCGAGGCCCGCGCCGGCCTGGTTGCACCAGTTGCCGGTGTGGAAGCGCCGGTCGACCCGGCCACCGTCGACGTACGCGTCCACACTGGTCGACGGGCCGGGGCCGGTCGGCCGGGCGGAGCCGCCCCAACCGTTGCGGGAGGTGTCGATCAGCATGCCGATGTTGCTGTCGAAGCCGACCGAGACCAGCTTCTGCCGGAACGCCTGGGCGAACGACAGCTCGTCGACGTACTGGTTCCAGTCGATCCACTTGGACTGCCGGACGGTCTGGCCGTTCACCGAGTCGGTGACCTTGACGTACGGCTCCTTCAGGGCGGAGTAGTTCGCCGTGTTGACGATGAAGCCCTGCACGTTGGCGACGGTGCTGCCGGACGCGACGGCGGCGGCCTTGAGCTGGTCGGCGACCGGGCCGAAGTTGCTGTCCCAGCCGATCCAGCCGTGGTGGGCGGCGTCGATGTAGTTGTAGACGTTGCCGATCGCGCCCAGCTTCGCCAGGGCGTAGCCGACACCGTTCACGTACGCGCCGTTGGCCTTCACCGTGTCACACATGACGGTGCCGCCCGCGTTGCCCGAGGTGTTGGTCACCAGGTTGGGCAGCGAGTCGATCTCGATGATGTTGACGATGCGCAGGTTCCGGTACTTCGAGTCGCCCTGGATCGCGGCGATCGGGTCGATGTACTCGGACTTGTAGCGGGGCAGCTCGTCCGGGCCCAGCTCACCGTTCGAGGCGAGCGCGGAGCAGTCCCGGCCGGGCAGGTTGTAGATGACGAACTGGATGTAGCCGGCGCCCTGGGCGAGCGCGGCGTCCAGGTGGTCACGCACACCCATCGCGCCGTTGGAGCTGCTGTCCGGCGTGCCGTTGATGGCGGCGATCCGGTCGAGCCAGACCGCGGTCGGGTTGTTGGAGACCCGGCTGCCGCCGGACACCGACTCGGCCTTGGCCTTCCACTCGGGGTTCACGTACCCCTTCACGCCCGCGTACGGGTTGTCGACCCGCTGCCCGGGCGGCGGAGTGGTCGTCGGCGGCGTCGAGGTCGGCGGCGTCGACGTCGGCGGCGTGCTCGTGGGCGGCGTGCTGGTCGGCGGCGTGCTCGTCGGCGGCGTGCTGGTGGACGGCGTGCCGCCGTTGCAGACCGTGCCGTTGAGCGTGAACTGGGTCGGCTTCGGGTTGCTGCCGCTCCAGGAGCCGTTGAAGCCGATGGTGGTGCTGGCGCCGCTGGCGAGCGACCCGTTGTACGACTCGTTCTGCGCGGTGACGTTCTGGCCGCTCTGGGACCACCGCGCGGACCAGCCGTTCACCACCCGCTGCGAGCTGTTCGGGAAGGTGAAGCCGAGGGTCCACGAGCTGAGCGCGTCACCGATGTTCTTGATGGTGACGTTGCCGGTGAATCCACCGGGCCAGTCGCTGGTCGTGTAGGTCACGCTGCACTGGGTGGCGGCCTGCGCCGCGGTGACCGGGAGGGTCACCAGTCCACCGGCTACCAGGACGCCGGCGCTGGTGAGCGCAAGCGTCCGGTTCCGGCCGGACAGCCTTCTCCACAGATTCATGCCACTGATCTCCTTGGGCGAGACCGGATCCGCGTACGGCCCGGCGCAAATGGCGGCGGCGGTCGTCCTACGGGGACGGCCGTGCGCGCCAGGGGGTTCTTCGGGGGACGCCCGACCCGGACGGGCGCTGGGGGTGGTGGTGCCGACCGGTCCGCAGGACCGGCCGATGGAGCCGGACGTCGGCCGGTGGTGCCGGCTGCCCTCGACGTCTGAGCTCGCGGTGTGGCTCCCCGAACCGCGTGCAGCGATTCTTGCATGGGAGCGCTTCCATGGCAATGCCTCGATGCGCCTGCCGCCCACCCTACCGCCGCGCCCGTCGACGCCCGCCCGGGTGAACGCCACTGGCGGCAAGACGGTCGAAGACAGCCGCCACGTTCCACCCACCGATGCCGAAGGGCACCCGATCGGCGCGCGGTCGCGCGGAGGACGCGTACCCCCTCAAAATCGTCAAATCCCTAAAAGCGAATCTTTCCCCGAATAACTCGCGAAAAGGTCTAACGTCGGCCTTAGCGCGACTGACGTCGGGCTCAGGACGAACAGGGATGGAGACGCTGGTCATGGCTAAGAAGATGCTCGGGAAGGTGGTCGCGGGCGCCGCTCTCGGCGGAGCGGGCCTTCTCGCGTTCACCCCGGGAATGGCCTACGCGGGCGGGCACGACGAGGGCAAGGTCATCGCCAAGCCGCACGTGGTGAAGGCCGGGGACACCGTCGAGCTGCTCGCGATCTGCTCCGAGCCGCAGAAGCACGCCACCGTCTGGTCGAAGGTGACCGGCAAGGTCGACCTGCACCCGGCCCGGGACGGCGAGCACGGCGGCGACTGGGGTGACCGCGGCGGCGACTGGGGTGACGACAAGGCCTGGGGCTGGGACGACAAGGGCCCGGACGGCAAGGACGACCACGGCGGGGACGAGCACGGCAAGGGCCCTGAGGGCAAGGACGACCACGGCAAGGGCCCCGACGGCAAGGACGAGCACGACAAGGGGCCGGACGGCCGCGGCGAGCCGGGCGGGGACGGACACGGCCCGGACGGCAACGGACCCGGCGGGAACGGGCCGGGCGGGAACGGGCCGGGCGGGGACGGCATGCCGCAGCCTCCGGCGAACCAGCCCCAGCCGCCGGCCGGCCAGCCGGAAGGACAACCGCAGCCGGGCGGCGCGGGCGCCGGCACCGCCGTCGACCCGGGCGACTGGCAGGGGCACGACGAGTACGGTCAGGACGCCGAGCCGGGCTGGGAGAAGGAGCAGCGGGGCGCGGCGGACTGGACCAAGGACGCGCACGGCCCCGACGGCAAGGACCGGTACGGCAAGGACGCCAAGGACGAGCACGGCAAGGACGACCGCGGCGGCCGGCCGGACGACAAGGGCAAGGACGCCAAGGACGAGCACGGGTCCTGGCAGGACGGCAAGGACGCCAAGGACGAGCACGGCAAGGACGACCGCGGCGGCCGGCCGGACGACAAGGGCAAGGACGCCAAGGACGAGCACGGGTCCTGGCAGGACGGCAAGGACGCCAAGGACGGCAAGGACAGCAAGGACGAGCACGGGTCCTGGCAGGACGGCAAGGACGACTGGCAGGGCGGCAAGGACGACTGGCAGGCGAGCGGAGGCGCCTGGCAGGACGACAAGGGCGACTACGGCAAGGACGCCGAGCGCGACTACGGCAAGGACGGCTGGGAGCACGGGAAGGACTTCGTCTACTACGGCGAGGCCACCGTCTCGCACGACGCCCGGCCGGGCCGGTACGAGCTGCGGGGCACCTGCGGTGACGGCGAGCTGGTGGTCCTGCCGCGCGGTGGGGTCGACGGCGGCGACGGTGGCATGACGACCACCGGCGTGGACCGCGACCTCGCCACCGGTGGCGCGGGCATGATCGGCGCTGCGGCGCTGGGCGGCCTGGTGCTGCTGCGTCGGCGGCGGGCCGGTGGCCTGGTCTGACCGGACGACGACCCGGGCCGGCGGCCGTCACGGAAGTCCGTGGCGTGCCGCCGGCGCGGCCGTCGTCGTCCTGCTCGCCATGGCCGGGGCCGGTCTGATCGGCGCGTCCGTGCGGACCGTCCCGCAACCCTCACCGCCGCAGCCGATCTCGCAGGCGGGCCCGGTCACCACCGGCCCGCAAGCCGACCCGGGCGGCACGTACGCCGATCCGGACGCCGGGGGACAGCCGGTACCGGACGCCGACGCGAAGCCCGCACCCGGCAGCACCGGCCGGCCGACAGCCGGGGACGGCAACGGCCCGACGACGCCGGGCCTTCCGGCCGGGCCCGCCACCCCAGGTGCCCCGGGCGCGACGGGCGCCACCAGCCCCGCACCGGCCCCGCTGCCCCGGTCGGCGCCGGTCACCATCTCGATCCCCCGCATCGGGGTGCAGGCCCCGATCATGTCGCTCGGCACGAATCCCGACGGCACGGTCCAGGTGCCCCCGCTGGACCAGGCCATGCAGGCCGGCTGGTACTCCCCCGGCGCCAGCCCGGGCGAGGCCGGCAACGCGGTCATCGTGGGTCACGTCGACTCCGCCCAGCTCGGCCCGGCGGTGTTCTTCAACCTCGGCGCGCTGGTGCCCGGAGACACGATCGTGGTCGCTCGGCAGGACGGTTCGGCCGCCACGTTCACGGTGCGGGAGGTGGGGTCGTACCCGAAGACCGCCTTCCCCGCCGCGCAGGTCTACGGTCCGTCGGACGTCCCCGCCCTGCGCGTGGTGACCTGCGGCGGGGTGTTCGACCGGACGGCCGGCAGCTACCTGAACAACATCGTCGTCTACGCCGCGATGACGAGCTGAGGGCGGGAACGGCAGTGGCCCGGTGGTCGGGGAACCGACCACCGGGCCACGCGCGTCAGAGCGGTCAGGCCGCCGCCGAGGTCCGGACCAGGGTACGGATCTGGCGCAGCAGCACCGACAGCGCGGACAGGTCGGCGCGGGACTCGTCGAACTCCCCCATCGCCCGGTGCGCCCGGTGGATCGAGGTGGCGTTCGCCTGCTCCCACTCCTGCACCCGCTCCACCGGCGGCACGTCCTCCGACGTGGACCCGAGCACCTCCGCGGTGAGCGCGGCGAGCGCGGCGTACAGGTCGTAGCGCAGCGCCATCCGGGCCAGGGTCTGCCACCGGTCCTCGCGTGGCAGCAGGGAGATCTTCGACAGCAGCGCGTCGACCCGGAACCGGTCGGAGAGCACGAAGTAGACCGAGGCCACCTCGCCCACGTCCCGCCCGGTCGCCTGCGCCGTCTCGACGATGTCGAGCAGGCCGAAGCTGTACATCAGGCGGGTCGCCTGCTCGGCCAGGTCACGCGGCAGCCCGCGGTCGACCAGCGACTCGATGTGCGCCGCGATGGCCTCCCGCTCGGTGCCCCAGAACCGGTGCTCCAGGTCCGGCAGGAGCCGGGCCACACCGTCGCGCAGCCGGGCGATCTCCGCCGGCACGTCGATCGGCGACCGCCGGTTGGTGACCAGCCACCGCACCGCGCGGTCGAGCAGCCGCCGGGTGTCCAGGTAGACGGCGGTCTGCAACTCGGGCGAGACCTTGTTGTCCAGCGCCTCGACCGCGTCCCACAGGTCGCGCAGACCGAACACCTCGCGGACCACCACGTACGCGCGGAGCACGTCCGCCGCGGACGCCGCCGTCTCCTCGACCACCCGGAAGACGAACGAGATGCCGCCCCGGTTGATCGCCTCGTTGACCAGGACCGTGGTGACGATGTCCCGGCGCAGCCGGTGCCGGCCCATCCGGTCGGCGAAGCGCTGCCGCAGCGGCGTCGGGAAGTAGTTGACCAGGACGTCGGTCGTCCACTCCTCGTCCGCCAGGCCCTCGCCGACGATCTCGCGCTCCAGCACGATCTTGACGTACGCGAGCACCACCGCGAACTCCGGCGGGGTCAGCCCGCTCTCGGTGCGGACCGCCAGTTCCTCGTCCGACGGCAGCGCCTCCAGCGAACGGTTCAGCGCGCCGGACCGCTCCAGCTCGTTGATCATCCGCCGGTGCACCGGGAGCAACGAGGCGGCCTGGGCCTGGGCGTTGTTGAGCGCCCGTGCCTGGTCGTAGTTGTCCCGCAGCACCAGCTCGGCGACCTCGTCGGTCATCCGGGCCAGCAGCTCGTCGCGCTCCGGCCGGTCCAGCTCACCGTCGGCCACAGCCGTGTTGAGCAGGATCTTGATGTTCACCTCGTGGTCGGAGCAGTCCACCCCGGCCGCGTTGTCGATGAAGTCGGTGTAGATGCGGCCGCCGGTCGAGGCGTACTCGATCCGCCCCTGCTGGGTGAAGCCCAGGTTGCCGCCCTCGCCGACCACCCGGCAGCGCAGGCCCTTGCCGTCCACCCGGATGGCGTCGTTGGACTTGTCCCCCACCTCGGCGTTGGTCTGGCTGGACGCCTTGACGTAGGTGCCGATGCCGCCGTTCCAGAACAGGTCGACCGGCGCGGTGAGGATCGCCTTCATCAGCTCCTGCGGGCTGAGCTGCGTGACGTCCTCGTCGAGGCCGAGCACCGCGCGGACCTGCGGCGAGACCGGCACCGACTTCGCCGTACGCGGATAGACGCCGCCGCCTTCGGAGATCAGCTCGCGGTCGTAGTCCTCCCACGACGAGCGCGGCATGTCGAACAGCCGCTTGCGTTCCTGGAAGGAGCGGGCCGACTCCGGGTCCGGGTCGAGGAAGATGTGCCGGTGGTCGAACGCGGCCACCAGCCGGATGTGCTCGGACAACAGCATCCCGTTGCCGAACACGTCGCCGGACATGTCGCCGACGCCGACCACTGTGAAGTCCTGCGTCTGGGTGTCGTGCCCCAGCTCCCGGAAGTGCCGCTTCACCGACTCCCAGGCGCCCCGGGCGGTGATGCCCATCTTCTTGTGGTCGTAGCCGGCCGAGCCGCCGGAGGCGAACGCGTCGCCGAGCCAGAAGCTGTGCGCCTCGGAGATCTCGTTGGCGATGTCGGAGAACGTCGCGGTGCCCTTGTCTGCGGCCACCACCATGTACGGGTCGTCGCCGTCGTGCCGGACCACGTCCTCGGGCGGCACGATCTCGCCGCTGACGATGTTGTCGGTGACGTCGAGCAGCGCGGAGATGAACTCCTTGTAGCAGATCACCGCCTCGTCCCGGTCGCCCGGCTTCTGCTTGAGCACGAAGCCGCCCTTGGCGCCGACCGGCACGATCACCGCGTTCTTCACCATCTGCGCCTTGACCAGGCCGAGCACCTCGGTCCGGAAGTCCTCGCGCCGGTCGGACCAGCGCAGGCCGCCGCGGGCCACCGGCCCGTACCGCAGGTGCACGCCCTCGAACCGGGGCGAGTAGACGAAGATCTCGAACTTGGGCCGTGGCGCCGGCAGGTCCGGGATGGCCTGCGGGTCGAGCTTGAACGCCACGTACGCCTTGGGCCGGCCGCCCACCGGCTTCTGGTAGAAGCTGGTCCGCAGCGTGGCCTGGATCAACGTCAGGTAGGCCCGCAGGATGCGGTCCTGGTCGAGGCTGGCCACCTCGTCGAGCGCCTCGCCGATCGCGTCGACCAGCTCGCCGCTGCGCTGCCGCCGCTCGTCCAGCGTGGTCGCGCCCGGGGCGAACCGGGTCTCGAACAGCTTCACCAGCAGTTCGGCGATCTGCGGGTACGCGATGAACGTCTGCTCCATGTACTCCTGGGAGAACACGGTGCCGGCCTGCCGCAGGTACTTCGCGTACGCGCGCAGCACGACGACCTGCCGCCAGGTGAGCCCGGCCCGCAGCACCAGCTCGTTGAAGCCGTCCACCTCGGCCTCGCCCCGCCAGGCGGCGGCGAAGGCGTTCTCCACGTGCGGGCGCACCTCGGCCAGGTCCTGGTGCCGCTCGGGCAGCTCCAGACCGAAGTCGTAGAGCCAGATCCGGCCGTCGACGCGCTCCACCTCGTACGGGTGCTCGTCGACCACCTTCACGCCGAGCGAGTGCAGCACCGGCAGCACGGCGGAGAGCATCATCGGCTCGCCGTACCGGTAGACCTTGAACCGCACGTCCATCGCCTCGTCGGCGTCGGCGGCGCGGGCCGCGTACGGACGCGGCGGCGCCTGCTTGCGGAACAGGTGCATCTCCAGCTGGCCGGGCTCCTCCAGCAGCTCCAGCTTCGCCAGGTCCTTCATCGCCTCGTACGGCGTGTGCCCGTCCTTGTAGCCCTCCGGGAACGCGTCGGCGTACCGGGCGAACAGGTGCTTGGCCTGCTCGTCGCCGAGCTTGCGTTCCAGCACCAGCCGGTAGTCGTCGTCCCAGAGCCGGGTCGCGTCGGCCAGTTCCTCGGCGAGCAGGTCGGCGTCGATCTCACCGGGCGGGTTGTTCGGGTCGGTGCGCACGATGAAGTGCACCCGGGCCAGCATGGACTCGGTCACCCGCGTGGTGTAGTCGACACCGACGCCGTTCAGCTCGCGCAGCAGGATGTCCTGCATGCGCAGCCGGTTCTGCGTGGTGAACCGGTCCCGCGGCAGGTAGATCAGGCAGGAGATGAACCGCCCGTACGCGTCGCGGCGCAGGAACACCCGCAGTTGCCGGCGGCCCGCCATCCGCAGCACGCCGATCACCGCGTGGTAGAGGTCGTCGGTCTTGATCTGGAACAGCTCGTCGCGCGGGTAGGTCTCCAGGATCTGCAACAGGTCCTTGCCGGAGTGGCTGCGCAGGCTCAGGCCCGAGCGGTCCAGCACCTCGGCGACCTTGCGCCGGACCACCGGCAGCTCCTGCACGCTGGTCCGGTACGCGGCGGTGGAGAACAGGCCCAGGAAGCGCCGCTCGCCGACCACCTCGCCGGCCTCGTTGAAGATCTTGAAGCCGATGTAGTCGAGGTACGCCGACCGGTGCACAGTGGCGCGCGAGTTGGCCTTGGTGATGATGAGCAGGCGCTTCTCCAGCACCTTCTCGTGTGCCTCGTGCGTCATCGAGTTCAGCGACCGGGCCTCGGGCGAGTCGGAACGCAGGATGCCCAACCCGGTGCCGAGCACCGCCTCCAGGGCCTGCCCGCCGCGCGCGCCGTCGGTGTGGACCAGGCGGTATTCCCGGTAGCCGAGGAACGTGAAGTGGTCGTGCGCCAGCCAGCGAAGCAGCTCCACCGAGTCGGTGATGTCCTTCTCCGGCACCGGCGGGCGATTGTCCGACGTCCGGGCGGCGGCCAGCTCGTCGGCGAGCGCGAGGGCCCGCTGCCGCATCTTCGGCCAGTCCTCGACCGCCTCGCGCACGTCGGTGAGCACCCGCTGCAACTCACGGCGCAGCGTCTCCCGCTCGGCCGGGTCGCGGACCGGGTCGATCTCGATCCGCATCCAGCTCTCGACCAGGTCACCGGCGATGGCGTCGTCCGGTTCCACGTCCGCCGAGACCTCGGTGAGCCGGCCCAGCGGCTCGCGCCGCACCACGACCAGCGGGTGCACCAGCAGGTGCACGTCCAGGTGACGGGAGTTCAGCAGGGCGGTCACCGAGTCGACCAGGAACGGCATGTCGTCGGTGACGATCTCGACGACCGTGTGGTGCTGCTCGGCGTCCGGCTCGTGGATGCGGAGCTTCAGCTCGCCCGGCACCCGCTGCTGGGCCAGGTCCCGGTGGGCCCGGGCCGCCTCCAGCATCTCCTCGGCGGTGAAGCCGATCAGCTCCTCGTCCGGCGCGAACCGCCAGAAGCGGTCCACCAGTGTGGCCGCGTCGTGGTCGTCGCCGGCCAGCGCGACCGCCTGGGCGACCAGCCGCTCCGCGTTGGGAACGGGCTCGTCCAGCTCGGCGTCCTCCGACTCGTCGGCCAGTGCCTGCGCAGGCAGGCCCAGGTCGTAGAGGGTGTCGATGCTGGAACCGGTCATCCCGGTCACTCCTGTGTCGAGACGGCTGAAACCGTCTCCGTCGGTCGCCGAATCGAAGCTGTCGTCGTCCCGGCCGGTGTCAGCCTGCCGGAGGTCGGGTCCCGGTTTGATCGCCGGACGCCGGTCCATCGGTGCCACTCCCCTCGACCCACCGCGTTGTGGGTCACTCTGCCGCCCAGCCTAGGCCCTACCGCGCGGTACCTCCCGCGGCGGACCACTGGCCGGACGTCCGGATCGGGACTCTGTCCTTTCACCCGTTGCGGGTCCGTGGTCGGCCGCTCGCGGAGTACCCCGGCTGGCGATGTTCATCACACTGCCACACGCCGCTTCTCGCGCTGCCGGAGGCCGTGGCGGGGCGGTGGGGAGCGCCGGGCCGTACTAGCGTGCAGGGCAGTTGAGCACCGGAGGGATCGCTTCATGCCCGTGTCGTACCCCGTCCGCCACCCTCGCCACACCCGTCACCGCGTCCTCGCGACGCTGGCAGCCGTGCTGGTCACAGCCGGCGCGCTGACCGGATGCTCCGGGGACGACGGCCCGGATACGGCCGTCGAGGCGTTCCTCGGCGGCTGGCGCTCCGGCGACCTCCAGGCGGTCGGCTTCGTCGAGCCGGCCGGCGGGCGGGTGCCCGCCGCCGAGGTGACCAAGCAGATCCAGGCGCTCGCCGGCGCGCTCGCGGCCAACCCGCCGGAGCTGGCACGCACCGGCGACATCACCACCAAGGGCGACGTCGCCACCGCCCGGATCAAGGTGAGCTGGGCGCTGCCCGGCGGCGGCGACTGGGCCTACGAGAATCCGGTACGCCTCAAGCGCGGCGGCGACGACAAGTGGCAGGTGATCTGGGAGCCGTCGGTGGTGCACGAGAAGCTGGAGAGCGGCGACAAGATCGCGCTGCGGCGGGAGCCGGCGCAGCGCGCCGGTGTGCTGGACGCGGCCGGTCAGCCGATCGTCGCGCCGCGCCCGGTGGTCCGGGTGCAGGTCGTCCCCGGCGAGGTCACCGACGTGCCCGGCCTGGTCAAGAAGCTGGACGCCGCGTTCAAGGCGATCCGGCCCGCGCTCACCCCGCCGGTCGACCTGGGTGACCTGCCCAAGCGGCTCAAGGCGGCGAAGCCGGACGGGCTCGTCGAGGTGGTGACGTTGCGCGACGAGGCGTACCGGCAGATCAAGCCGCGCATCTACGACCTGCCCGGCACCCGGTTCGTCTCCGAGCAGCTCATGCTGGCGCCGACCCGCGAGTTCGCCCGGGCGCTGCTCGGCTCGGTCGACCAGGCCACCGCCGACGACCTCCAGGCCCACCCCGAGCGGTACGCGCGCGGCGACCTGGTCGGCCACGGCGGTCTCCAGGGCCGGTACGACGAGCGGCTGCGCGGCGTCCCCGGCGTCACCGTGATCACCGAGCGGACCACCCCGGACGGCAAGGTGGAGCCGACCGGCACCGAGCTGTACCGCAGCGACCCGAAGCCCGGCCAGCCGGTGAAGACCACCATCGACGCGGCCACCCAGAACGCGGCCGACACCGCGTTGCGCGGTCAGACCCGCCGTTCCGCCCTGGTCGCCGTGCGGATCAGCGACGGCGCGGTGCTGGCCGCCGCGAACGGCCCGGGCGCGGCGGGCGACAACCTCGCCTTCACCGCCCAGGTGCCGCCCGGCTCGACGTTCAAGATGGTCAGCGCACTCGGCCTGCTCGACCGGGACGCGGTGACGCCGCAGACGACAGTGGACTGCCCGAAGACGTCGACGGTCGAGGGCCGGGTCTTCAAGAACTCGGACAACTTCGAGCTGGGCGCGGTGCCGTTCGCCACCGACTTCGCCAAGTCGTGCAACACCGCCTTCACCGCGCTGGCGCCGAAGCTCGGCCCGGACGGGCTGGCCCAGGCCGGCCGTACGCTCGGCCTGGAGGCCGCGTGGGATCTCGGCACCGACGCGTTCACCGGCAAGATCTCCGCCAACGGACCGGCCACCGAGCAGGCCGCCGCCGCGATCGGCCAGGGCACCACGCTGGTGAGCCCGGTGGCGATGGCGAGCGCCACGGCGGCGGTGGCCCGGGGCAAGTTCGAGCAGCCCAAGCTGCTGCTCGACCCGGCGCCGGCCAAGCCCGCGCCGGCCGGCGAGGCGCTCAAGCCGGAGTCGGTGGCGGCACTGAAGTCGATGATGCGCGGGGTGGTCACCTCGGGCAGCGGCAGCGCGCTGGCGGACGTGCCGGGCGAGCCGGTGCACGGCAAGACCGGCACCGCGGAGTACGACAACAACCCGGCGCACACGCACGCCTGGTTCGTCGGCTGGCAGGGCGACGTGGCCTTCGCCGTCTTCGTCGAGCAGGGCGGGGCGGGCTCGAAGGTCGCGGCACCGATCGCCGAGCGGTTCCTGCGCGGCCTCGCCGCGAGCTGAGCGGTTCCCGCACCGCCTGGCCGCGCGCTGAGGCGTACCGGTCAGGCGATGTCGATGCCGGAGCGGGCCGGGTCCGGCTCGTCTCCGGCGGGCGCGCGGCGCAGCAGCCCCGGGGGCAGCGGGTCGTCGCCGAGGTCGTCGTCGGCGGCGGTCTGGTCGGGGCCGATCGGCTCCACCGCGACCGCCGGCGCCGGTACGGCAGCCGGGGCGGGGAGCGGCTCGGGCTCCGGCCGGCTGTCGGCGGCGCGGGGCGCCGGTGCGACCGGCCCGGCCGGCAGCAGCCGGGGCGGCACGGCGCCCGGCGCGACCACCGGGGCGAGCCCGGCCACCACGGTGTTGACGATCTCGGCCGCGTACGCACCGTCCGGGTCGTAGTCGGGGTCGAAGACCGTCAGCTCGACGCCGAGGCAGTGCGGGGTGTCGACCAGCCCGGCGAGCAGGATCTCCAGCTCGGCGAAGGCGATGCCGCCCGGGTCGGGCGCGTCCACGGCGGGCATCACCGCCGGGTCGAGCACGTCCACGTCGATGTGCACCCAGTAGCCGGCGCAGTCGACGAGCTGCTCGTGCGCCCACTGCGCGGTACGGGCCGCGCCCTCGGCGCGCAGCGCCGGCACCGGCCGGGTGGTGATGCCGGCGGCCTGGAGGTCGAGGCGGTACTCGTCCTGCGCGCGGATGCCGAGCACCACCACGTCGACGTCCCGGAAGTACGGCCGGCGGCCCTCGATCGCGGCCAGGTCGGGCTGTCCACGCCCGGTGACCAGGGCCAGGTCCTCCCCGGCGGCCGCGCCGACGTAGGAGGCGTTGCCGGGATGCCGGAAGTCGGAGTGGCCGTCGACGAAGACCAGCCCGATCCGCCCGCCGACCGCCTCACCGAGGCGGTGCATGGCCAGCGCCGAGCCGAGCAGCACCGAGCAGTCGCCGCCGAGCACCAGCGGAAACTCACCCCGGTCGATGATCGCGCCGATCCGGTCGGCGAGCGCCATCGAGTACGCGGAGATCTCCGGGGCGTGGCAGACGCCGTCGCCGGGGCGCCAGTCTCCCGGGTCGTACCGGGCCGGGGTGAGGCAGCCGGCGTCGCGGGCCCGCAGCCGGGCGAGCAGGCCGTGGTCGCGCAGCGCGCCCGGCGCCTTGCCGCAGCCGGGGACGGAGCCGGCCGTGGGCGGGCGCAGTCCGAGGTTCGTCGGCGCGTCGAGGACGGCGATCCGGCGCATCATGGGCTCCCGTCCTCGGTGGTCGGGCGGGCCGGCGGTGCACCGGCCCGCACGGGTTGACTCAGAACAGCGCGCTGGCCAGGGCGCGTCGGGCGGAGGCCACGGCGGGGTCGTCCGGACCGGCGATGGTGAACAGGCCGAGCAGATGCTGGCGTACCCGGTCCCGGTCGTCCCCGGCGGTGCGCCGGACCAGGCCGACCAGCCGCTTGTACGCCTGGTCGGCGAGGCCGCTGAGCACCTCGATGTCGGCGGCCAGCAGCTGGGCGTCCACGTCGTCGGGGTCGGCGGCCGCGGCGTCGAGCGCGGCCTGCGGGTCCGCGCCGGCCACCCGGCGGGCCAGCCCGACCTGCGCCAGGCCCGCCTCCGCCGCCCCGTCCGCGGGCGACTCGGCCAGGATCTTCCGGTACGCCGCCTCGGCGGCGTCGAGGTCACCGCTCATCAGCGCGTCGTCGGCGGCGTCGAGGCGCGGGTCCTCCGGCTCGGCGACTGTGACGCCGCCGGCCTTGAGGACCGCCTGGAGCCACTGTCGCAACTGCGACTCCGGCACCGGGCCGGGGAAGGCGTCGACCGGGCGGCCGCCGACGATGGCGTACGTGGTGGGCAGCGTCTGGAGCTGGAACATCTGCGCGAGCCGCGGCTGCTGCTGCACGTCGACGCGGGCCAGCAGCCACGCTCCGCCGCCCTCGGCGGCCAGCCGCTCGAGCACCGGGGCGAACTGGTCGCTCTCCGGGTAGCCGGCGGCGCCGAAGAAGACCACTACCGGTGTGGTGAGCGAGCGTTCGAGCACCTCGGACTGGATGTTCGCCTCGGTCACGTCGATCACGGCGGCGGAGCCGGCGGGGCTGCCCGGCAGCCCGGCGGGCGGGGCGCCCTGGGACGGTGTGGCGGAGGAGGTGTCGGCCGGTGCGGGGGTGCGCAGCGCGCTGAGGTCGACCGCGCCGCGGGTGAAGATCGACGAGGTGATCCGTGGGTCGCTCATGGTTGTCTAGTCTCGCACGTACCCCGAGGATCTCCGACCACCCGCAACGCCCACGTCGCCACTCTCACCCC
>NZ_WBKS01000006.1:0-104811 GCF_008868145.1 Micromonospora sp. AMSO1212t | reverse complement strand
CCCCGCCCCCCCGGCCCGCCAGCTCGTCGCGGAGTGCTGAACAGGCTGAGCCAGGCTCGTCGCGCGGCGCTGAGCCGGGTCCGCCGGCTCGTCGCGGTGCCGGCCGGGCTCGGTCCGGCCGGTCAGCGCCAGCCGTAGCCGGCGCGCAACGCCTGCCCGACCCGGTCGAACCGAGGCCGGTCCAGCACCGCGCCCTCGCGGCGGATGCTGTCCTCGCGCATGGTGAGCACCCGGTCCAGGCGTACCCAGCTCGGCCGGTTGTCCCGGTCCCACTCCCCCGGGCCGAGCGCCAGCCAGTGCCGCTGACCGTCCCGGTCGCTCTGACTGGACAGCATCAGCCCGAACAGCGTGCGGCTGTGCCGGCCGACCACCAGCACCGGGCGGTCCTTGCCCTGACGCGGGTCGTCCTCGTAGGGCACCCAGGTCCAGACGATCTCGCCCGGGTCGGCCTGGCCGTCCGGCTCCGGGGCGTACGACAGCTCGCGGCGCTGCAACGCGCTGACCTGACGGCGGCGCGCGACCTGGGCCGGGATCGGCCCGCCGGTGCGGGCCGGGGCGGGCACGCCCCGGGTGATCCGGCCGAGCCGGGACGCCACGTTCTTCAACAGACCTGCCACGGCGGGCAGCCTAGTCGGCGGTGCCCGGCGGTCGCGAGGCGGCGCGGCCCCCTTCCCTAGGCTGGGAGCGTGGAGTTACCCGACGATCTGCCGCTGTTCGAGCGCAGCGCGGTGCGGCTGGTGGTGCTCGACGCCGCCGACCGCCTGCTGCTGTTCCACACCCGGGACCCGGACCACCCGGACCTCGGCGTGTGGTGGGAGCTGCCCGGCGGCGGGCTGGACCCCGGTGAGACGTACCGGGAGGCGGCGGTACGCGAGCTGCGCGAGGAGACCGGCATCGTGATCGGCCCGGACGAGGTGGGCGCGCCGACGTGGCGGCGGCGGGCCAGCTTCCGGCACCGGCAGCGCCGCCACCTCCAGGACGAGGTGGTGGTGACAGTACGGCTGCCCGGCCCCGGGCCGGACGTGGACGAGGCGCTGCGGCTGGACTACGAGGTGGAGGACTACTTCGGTTTCCGCTGGTGGCCGCTGGCCGAGGTGCTCGCCGAACGGCCGCGCTGCTATCCCGGGCGGCTGCCGGAGCTGCTGCCGGCGTTCCTGGCCGGGGAGGAGATCGACGAGCCGTTCGAGCTGTGGTCCTGACCTGCGGCGTGCCGCCGGGCGCCTCACCGGGCAGAGTGGAGCCGTGACTCCTCTGCGCGCACCCCTGGCCCGTTACGCCGAGCGGCTGCACCGCGCCGCCGGTGACACCCACCACGTCGCCTCCCCGCTGGGCGCCTGGCTGCTGCTGGCGCTGACCGGCCCGACCGCGACCGGCGACGCCCGGGCGGCGCTGGCCGAGGCGCTCGGCGCCGACCCGGACGACGCCGCGGCCGAGGCCCGGGCGCTGCTCGCCGCGCCGCACCCGATGGTCGCCGCCGCCACCGCGCTGTGGGAGCGCACCCCTGCGGCGGAGCTGGCCGCCTGGCGGGCCGCCCTCCCGGAGGACACCGAGCGCGGTGCGCTGCCCGACCAGGCGGCGCTCGACGCCTGGGCCCGGGAGCGTACCGGCGGGCTGATCGAACGCTTCCCGGTCGACGTCGCCCCGGACACCCTGCTGCTCCTGGCCAGTGCGCTCGCGACCCGGGTGTCGTGGGCCGACCCGTTCGACACGGCGCCGGGCGCGGAACTGGGCGCCGGCAGCGCCTGGTCGAGCCGCCTGCGGCAGGTGCTGCGTACGCCGTCGTTCGGGCACCGCTGCTGGGTCTCGGCCACCGGCCGGGCCGGGGACGTGGTGGTGCACGCGGTTCCGGCCGGCACGGGCGACGACGGCGCCGGGATGCTCGTGGTGTCGGTGGCCGCCGCGGCCGAGGTGCCGGCCGCCGACGTGCTGGCCGCCGCTCAGGAGCTGGCGAGCGCCGCCGCGTTCGCCCCCGACGCCGTACCGGGTCACCGGTCGCTGTTCGACCTGCCGCTGGGCGAGACGCCACTGTGGGCGCTACGGGAGGAGCCGACCCGGACGTACGCGGCCGACGGCCGGGAGGAACGCGCCACGGCGGTGCTGCCGTGCTGGTCGGCGCAGAGCCGCCACGACCTCACCGCGCCCGGGTTCGGCTTCGACGCGGCGGCTCGGGCGCTCGGCGAGCTGCTGGGCCTGACCGGGCCGGAGTTCGACGCCGCGCAGTCGGCGGTGGCCCGGTTCGGCCGCTACGGCTTCGAGGCGGCCGCGGTGACCGCGTTCGGCCGGGCGACCGCGCTGCCGCCGGAGGGCGTCGCCCGCATCGCCGAGCTGCGGTTCGGTCACCCGTACGCGGTGGTAGCGGTGACCACCGACCCGGCCGGCGGCCCGTGGCACGCGCTGCCCGTCTACTCCGCCTGGGTGGCCGACCCGGAGGAGCTGCCCGCCGACGAGGCCGGATAGGCGGCGAGCGCGCTCGCGAGCTGGTCCAGTCCCAGCGAGCCGAGTTCCAGCGCCCGGTTGTGGAACGCCCGCCGATCGCCGGGGAACGCCGCGCGGCCGTCGCGCCACACCCGCTCTCCCACCTTGTAGGTGAGCGCCTGCCCGGGCCGGCCGAGGTACCGGGCCAGTTCCAGTGGCGCGTACTGCCCCTGGTGGCAGCGGTCGCGCAGCAGGTCCAGCGCGGCGCCCGGCGTCCACGGCGCGCCGCCGCCGGAGGGCATCGGCAGTCGCAGGTGCAGGCCGATGTCGAGCACCACCCGGGCCGCCCGCAGCAGTTGCATGAACAGGTGTCCCAGCCGGGCGCCCGGCTGCTCGTAGAGTCCGAGCTCGTCCATGAACCGCTCGGCGTACAGGGCCCAGCCCTCCTGGGCGCCGGAGAGCCCGCCGAGCAGGTTCAGCCGCTGCCCGGGGCCGCCCCGGCACGCCTCGGAGCCGAGGTGCAGGTGGTGGCCGGGGACGCCCTCGTGGTACGCGGTGCTGTACGCCCACCAGGTGGGGAAGTACTCCCGGCCCTCGGGCAGCAGCCACGAGACCCGGCCCGGCCGCGTCAGGTCCCGCGACGGACCGATGTAGGCGGTGCCGCCCGACGCGGTGACCCGTGACTCGATGCGCCGCAGCGGCGCGGGGATGTCGAAGTGGGTGCCGTGCAGCCGCTCGGTGGTGGCCTCCAGCAGCTCCTGGAGCCAGGCGCCGAACGCGTCCCGGCCGTGCAGGACGCCGGGTGCGTCGGGGCGGTCGAGCCGGTCCAGTACCTCGGGCACGGTGCCCCCGAGGGCCTTCGTCTCGGCGACGACTTCCGCCTCGAGCGTGGTGAACTCGTCCCAGCCCCACTCGTACAGCTCGCGCAGGTCCGGTTCCGCGCCGAGGAAGGCCCGCACCCAGAGCGCGTACCGCGCCGGGCCGAACGCCTCGTCGTCGTGCGCCCGCGGCGCGAGGTCCGCGGTGATCGTCGCGGCGAACCTGCGGTAGGCCGCCTGGGCATCGCGCGCCGCCGCCTGCAACGACCGCTGCTGCGGGCCGTCGCCGTACCGGTCCACCAGGGTCATGTCGTCGTCGATCCAGGCGCGGCAGCGCTGCGTCACCAGCTCCACCTGGCGCCGGGCCGGCAGGTGACCGCGCCCGGCGGCGAGCAGGAGGCTGCGGGCGTACCCGTCGAGCGCGGCCGGGATCGCGGCCTGGCGCGCGCCGACGCGGGCCCAGCCGTCCTCGTGGGCCGCGCCTCCGGCGTCGCGGCCCGGCACCGCCGACTCGACGCACTGGCGGACGAGCTGGAGCGGGCCGGTTGCCGCGGCGTGCAGTTCCCGCAGGTCCTCCCCGGCCTCGTGGAAGGCGAGCCGGGCGCGCAGCCGTTCGGCGAGGTGCTCGTGCAGCGGGGTCGCGGGCAGCGTCCCGAGCCGGCGCAGGGCGTGCGCGGCGAGATCGGCGCGGGCCTGGTGACCCTCCGGGCTGTAGTCGGTGAGCCCGTCGACGTCCTGCTCACCGGCCTCGACCACGGCCGCACACGGATCGAGGCGGGCCACCTCCCGCAGCAGCCCTTCGGTGATGTCGTCGATCACGGCATCGAGGCTAGTCGCACGTCGGCGGGTTCTCGATACGCTCCCGCCATGAACGTCGATGTGCCTCGCCGGCGCCCGATCCAGGCTGTCGCGGCCCTACCCGCCCTGCCCTGGTTGAGCATCCACCTGCTGCTCTACCTCGGCATCGCCATCGCGGTCCCGGTGCTGTGGCAGCTGACCCCGGCCGGCGGACTCGTCGAGGTCTCCGGCCGGGCCCTCACCGAGGTGTCGTCCGTGATCGTCAGCCGGGGCGGGCTGATCGTGAGCGCCCTGGCCGCCGGCAGCCTGGGACTGCTGCGCCTGCTGGCCGACGCCCGGTGGTACCGGTTCCGGCTGGCCGCGGTCCTGCTCGTCGCCGTGCCGTTCCCGCTGCTCGCGTTCGGCGTGGCCGGTGCGAAGGCGACAATGCCGGTAGCAGTCACCCATCTGCTGGTGGTGCTGCTCATCGTGCAGCCCCGGCGTTCGCACGGGATGGCCGACCGGGCCCCCGCCCGGTGACCACGGAGTTCGCGTCGGCCGGGTGCCCGAAACCGACGCGAACTCCGTGATCGACACGGTCAGACCGAGACGAGCTCCTTCTTCTCGGCCTTGGCGGCCAGGCGCTTCTCCCGCTCCTGGGCGCCGATCAGGTCGTCCGGCAGGGAGTCCTCCACCTCGATGTCGAAGCGGCGCAGCAACCGGATCGCGAAACCGCCCAGCGTGATCAGGATCAGCGCCACGCCGAAGCAGATGTACGCGAAACCGATGCCCCGCCCCGGACCGGTGCCGATCACCGCGCCCACCGAACCGGCCAGCGCCCCGCCCGGGGCGAGCATCGGCTCGAACAGGGCGGTGGCGCCCGGCGCGAGCAGCGCGAAGCCGATCGGCAGCGTCGACCAGGAGATGGTCTGGTTGAGGCTGAACACCCGGCCGTGGAAGCGCTGCGGCACCTTCACCTGGACGATCGTCGCGTAGATCGACTGCGCGGTGGTCATCGACATGGCCAGCCAGCAGAAGCCGACACAGATCATCGCCACCGACGCGTCCAGACCGATCAGCACGCAGCCGATCGCGGTGCCCAGGTTGCCGACCAGCACGCCGATCATGCGGCGCTTGCGCGGACCGCCCCACAGCGACATGAGCACGCCGCCGAGCACCGCGCCGACCGCCTCGGCCAGCGCCACCTGCGCCACCTGCGTCGGGCTGCCGAACGACAGCACCAGCGGCGTGATGAGCACCAGCGCGGGCGCCAGGAAGATGTTGCCCAGCGCGAAGTAGCCGAGCATCAGCCGGAACCCGCGGTGCCGCCAGGAGTAGCGCATGCCGTTCGCGATGGCCACCAGCAGCCGTTCCCGGGGCCGCCAGCCCAGCGCGTCCGGGAAGCGGACCACGGCGAGGGTGAGCACCGCGAACACGTAGCTGGCCACGTCGACCAGCAGGATGCCCTTCAGCTCGATGGTGGCGAGCAGGCCGGCCGCGAACGCCGGCATGAGCAGCGTGGCCACACCGGTGGAGAGCTGGGTGATGCCCATGGCGTGCCCGAGGTAGCGCTTGGGCACCAGCTGCGGCACCGCCGACTGGAACGCGATCCGCTGGAACGAACCGGCCACCGAACTCAGCGCCACCAGCATGTAGATGTGCCAGAGCATCAGGCTGTCGGTCCACAGCAGGGCGGCCAGCACGAGCTGGACGGAACCGGCGAAGCAGCTCGCCGTCATCATGATCCGCCGCCGGCTGACCCGGTCGACCAGAGCGCCGGCCACCGGCAGCATGAGCACACCGCAGATCAGCGCGAGCGCCCAGAGCAGGCCGAGGTTCGCCACCGAGCCGGTGCGGTTGAACAGCCAGATCGGCAGCGCGAACGCGGTCAGCGCGGAACCGGTGCTGGAGATGAGCTGCCCGGTCGTGATGGCCATGAACCGGCCCATGCTCGGCTTCACGGTCGTGGTTGGCTTGCGGGTCTCCCCCACCCGCAGCGTGTCGGCCACCACCCAGCCGGCGTCCTCACCCCGGGCCTCCGGCGTCAGCGCGCCGACGTCACCGGCCGACACCGCCGGGTGCACCCGCGTGACGATCTCGGCCAGTTCCTCGGCCCGGTACTTGAGGAAGAAGTGCCCGGCCTGGTCGAGGACCACGAGGCCGAGCGTGTCGCTGAGGAACTGCCACTCGGCGTACCGCTCGCGGTAGTAGTCGGTCACCGGGTCCTCGGAGCCGACCACCGAGATGATCGGCGCGCGCAGCTTCGTCGCCTGCTGGTCCAGCAGCCGGGTGAAGTACTCCTCCGAGGCGCGGGAGTCGGCCCGCATGTTGCTGATGATCCGGTCGGCCTGCTCCGGGTCCAGCTCGTCGGTGTCCACACCCATCGACTTGAGCCAGCTCGCGGAGTGCCTGTTGCTGCTGAGCCGTTCGAGGCGGTCGCGGAGCGCCGCGATGACGCCCTTCGGGCGGGCGAACGGGAACATGGCGCCGATGTAGACGGCCTCCAGGTTCCGGCCGGCCGCCTCGACCTTGCGGGCCACGTCGGCGAGGATGGCGCTGCCCACGCCGCAGTGGCCGTACAGGGCGACCGGCCCCTCGACCCGCCCCAGGATCTCGTCGGCCACCCGGCTGGTCAGCTCGTCGAACGGCAGCGCGTCCTCGCTGAGACCCACGTCGTGGCCGGGGATCGCCAGCGACCACAGCCCGTACCCGGCCGGCAACGCGTCGGCCAGCGGCTGATAGACGATGGCGCTGCCGCCGCCGTACGGGACGCAGACGTACGTCAGCACCCGCTTGCCGGCGGGGATCGGCTTGGTCAGCTCGTAGAGCAGCCGGCGCGGCCCCTGCTGCGCGGCGTCGCCGGAGATGAACGCGGCGAGGTCGCGGATGGTGCGCTGCTGGAACAGGTCCATCACGCCGACCGCCCGGCCGCCCAGCTCCGCCTTGCGGATCTTGGCGACCACCTGGGTGGCGAGCATCGAGTGCCCGCCCAGGTCGAAGAAGTCGTCGTCGATGCCGAGCGTGTCCACGCCCAGCACCTCGGACCAGATCGCGGCGAGCGCCCGCTCGGTGTCGTCGCGCGGCTCCACCAGCGCCACCGACGCCTCGCGGGTGACCACCGGCGCGGGCAGCGCCTTGCGGTCCAGCTTGCCGTTGGGCGTCAGCGGCAGCGCGTCGAGCGTGACGAACGCGGCCGGCACCATGTACTCCGGCAGCGTGTCCTTCAGCGCCACCTTCAGCGCGGCGTGCTCGGCCTCCCCCACCAGGTACGCGGTGAGCCGCTTGTCGCCCGGGCTGTCCTCGCGGACGATCACCGTGGCCTCGGTGACGCCCGGCTGCTCGCGCAGCGCGCTCTCGATCTCGCCCAGCTCGATGCGCAGGCCGCGCAACTTGACCTGGTGGTCGATGCGGCCCAGGAACTCGATCACCCCGGCGCCGTCCGGGCCGACGACCCAGCGGGCCAGGTCGCCGGTGCGGTAGAGGCGGGCGCCCGGCTCGAAGGAGAACGGGTCGGGGACGAACTTCTCCGCGGTCAGCGCCGGCCGGCGGTGGTAGCCGCGGGCCAGGCCGACGCCGCCGATGTGCAGCTCACCGGCCACCCCGACCGGGCACTGCGCGCCGGACGGGTCCAGCACGTGCAGCCGCAGGTTGGCGATCGGCGCGCCGATCGGCACGCTCGTCACCCCGGCGAGCCGGTCCGGCTCGCACGCCCAGGCGGTCACGTCGATGGCCGCCTCGGTCGGGCCGTACAGGTTGTGCAGGCCGCACCAGGGCAGCCGGGCGGTGAAGTCGGCCGCCGACGCCAGCGGCAGCTCCTCACCGGAGCAGATCACGCGGCGCAGCGCGGTGGCCGCCTCGACACCGTCCTCGGCGAGGAAGACGGTGAGCATCGACGGTACGAAGTGGGCGGTGGTGATCCGCTCGGACACCAGCAGGTCGCGCAGGTAGCCGGCGTCCTTGTGGCCGCCGGGCCTGGCCAGCACCAGGCGGGCGCCGGTGCGCAGCGGCCAGAAGAACTCCCACACCGACACGTCGAAGCTGGCCGGGGTCTTCTGCAGCACCGCGTCGTCGGCGCCGAGGCCGTACGTCTTCTGCATCCAGTCGAGCCGGTTGACGATGCCGCGGTGCGTGTTCGGCACGCCCTTCGGGCGGCCGGTGGACCCGGAGGTGTAGATGACGTACGCCAGGTGCTCCGGCCCGGCGACGGGCGCCGGGTCGGTGTCGGGCCGGTCGGCCCAGACCGCGGCGTCGTCCAGTTCCAGCACGGTGGCGCCGGTGTCGGGCAGCACGTCGCGCAGGTGCGACTGGACCAGCACCACCGGCGCGTCCGCGTCGCCGACCATGAACGCGAGCCGGTCGGCCGGGTACTCCGGGTCCAGCGGCAGGTACGCGCCGCCGGCCTTGAGCACGCCGAGCAGCCCGGCGACCAGTTCCACGGAGCGTTCCGCGCAGACCCCGACGAGGGTCTCCGGGCCGACGCCCGCCGCGCGCAGCCGGTGCGCGACGCGGTTGGCCTGCGCGTTCAGCTCGGCGTACGTGCGGCTTTGCCCGTCGATGGTGACCGCGACGGCGTCCGGGGTGGCCGCGGCGCGCTCCTCGACCGGGCCGTGCAGCGTCTCGGCGTGCGGGAAGTCGGCCGTGGTGTCGTTCCAGGCGGCCAGCAGCTCCCGCTCGGCGGCCGGCAGCAGCGGCAGCCGGGACACCGGGGTGTCCGGCGCGGCGACGACGGCGTCCAGCAGGGCGGTCCACCGCTGCGCCATCCGCTCCACAGTGGCCCGGTCGAACAGGTCGGTGTTGAAGACCAGCTTGCCCCAGAGCCCGTCGACGGTCTCCACCGCGTGCAGCTCGAAGTCGAACCGGGTGGCCTGCAACTCCATCGGGGTCCAGGAGAACGTGACCTCGTCGGTGCGGGACACACCGGTGAACCGGCCCATCTCGTAGTTCTGGAGCACGAACATGGCCTGGAACACCGGGGAGCGGCTGACGTCGCGCGGCAGGCCCAGCTCGTGCACCACCTTGGCGAACGGCACCTCGGCGTGCTCGAAACCGTCGAGCACGGTACGGCGGGTGCGCTCCAGCAGCTCGGTGAACGTCGGGTCGCCGGCCAGGTCGGCGCGCAGCGGCAGCATGTTGATGAACATGCCGACGAGGTTCTCCAGCTCCGGTGCGGACCGGCCGGCCACCGAGGCGCCGATCGCGAAGTCGTCCTGGCCGGCGTGCCGGGCCAGCAGGACCTGGTACGCGGCGAGCAGCGTCATGAACAGCGTGCCGCCGCTGTCCCGGGTGAGCGCGCTGAGCGCCTCGGTGGCGGCCGGGTCGAGCTGGAACTCGACGAAGTCGCCCCGGTACGTCTGGGTGGCCGGGCGCGGCCGGTCCAGCGGCAGTTCCAGCGGGGTGACGCCGGCCAGCCGCTGCTTCCAGTAGTCCACGTGCGCCCGCGCCTGCGGCCCGTCCAGCTCCCGGGCCTCCCAGACGGCGAAGTCGCCGTACTGGATCGGCAGGGCGGGCGGCTCGCCGCCCCGGTAGAGCGTGATCAGGTCGCGCAGCAGCACGTCCACCGACCAGCCGTCGCCGACGATGTGGTGCTGGGCGAGGAACAGCACGTGGTCGTCGGCGGTCAGCCGGATCAGCAGGGCCCGCAGCAGCGGACCGCTCGCGAGGTCGAACGGCTCGGCCGCCGCCGCGTCGACGAGCGCCTGCGCGGCGGCCTCGTCCGGCGCGTCCACCACTGTGAGCGGCACCTCGGCGGTGTCCGCGACGACGACTGTGGGACGGCCGTCGGCGTCGGCCGGGAAGCGGGTGCGCTGCGACTCGTGCCGGTCGGCCAGCGCGGTCAGCGCGGCGCGCAGCGCGTCCACGTCCAGTGGTCCGCGTACCCGCAGCGGCACCGCGATGTGGTATGCCGCCTCGCCCGGGGCGAGCTGGTCCATGAACCAGACCCGCTCCTGGGCGTAGGACAGCGGCACCTCCGCGCCGGCCGGGCGGGGGGTGATCCGGGCCGCGGGGGCGGTCTGGCGGGCGCGTAGCCGTCGGGCGATCAGCGCCTGCCGGGCCGCCTCGCGGGCCGGATCCTTCAGGTCGGTCATCAGTTGGTTCCCTCTTCCGCCGCGAGCAGCGCGGCGACCTCGGTGTCGGAGAGCCCGTCGAGTTCGGCGGCGATCCGCTGTTCGATCTGGGCGGCCAGGTCCGCCACCACGGGGCTGCCGAACAGCGCCCGCATGGGCAGGTCGACGTCCACCTCGGCGCGGATCCGGGCCATCGCCCGCATGCCACGCAGCGAGTTGCCGCCGAGGGCGAAGAAGTCGTCCAGGGCGCCGACCTTCTCCACCTGGAGGATCTCGGCGTACACCTCGGCGACCAGGCCCTCGGCGTCGGTGCGGGGCGCGACGTAGCTGTCCTGTTCCGGCTCGGCCGCCGCCGGGGCGGGCAGCGCGGCGCGGTCCAGCTTGCCGTTGGGCGTCAGCGGCAGCGCGTCCAGCCGGACCAGCGCGGCCGGCACCAGGTGCGCGGGCAGCTCACGGGCCAGCTCGGCGCGGACCGAGTCCTCGTGGGCCGGGCCCACCAGGTAGCCGACGAGCGTCGGCTCGCCGCCTTCGGTGCGTACCGCCGCGGCGGCGGCGCGCACGTCCGGGTGGGCCAGCAGCGCGGCTTCGACCTCGCCCAGCTCGATGCGCATGCCGCGCACCTTGACCTGGTCGTCGCGGCGGCCCAGGTAGTCCAGCGTGCCGTCGGCACGCCAGCGGGCCAGGTCGCCGGTGGCGTACATCCGGGCGCCGGGCGGGCCGTACGGGCAGGGCAGGAACCGCTCGGCGGTCAGGCCGGGCCGGTCGTGGTAGCCGCGCGCGAGCTGGGTGCCGGTGACGTACAGCTCCCCCACCACGCCCGGGGGCACCGGCCGCAGGGCGGCGTCGAGCAGCAGCGCCCGGGTGTTCCAGGTGGGCGTGCCGATCGGCACCGGACCGGCCGGGACCGGCTCGCCGGGGGCGATCCGGGCCGCGACGCAGCCCACTGTGGCCTCCGTCGGGCCGTACTCGTTGATCACCGCCACGTCGGGGTGCGCGGCCCGCCAGGCGGCGAGCTGCTCCCCGGCCAGCGCCTCGCCGCCGATCACCAGGTCGGCCGTCGGCGACAGCTCGCCGTCGAGCAGAGGCAGGTGGCTCGGCGTGACCTTGAGGAAGGCCGGCCGGCCACCGGCGCGGGCGGCCGGGTCGTCGATCCCGGCGAGCCGTACCGTGCCGCCGGCGGTGAGCGTGCCGAGCAGACCGGTGACGGTGAGGTCGAACGACACCGGCGAGTGCAGCAGCGCCACCCCGGCCAGCCCCGGGTAGGTCGCGCGGGCCCACGCCAGGTACGCGGTCACCGCCCGGTGCTCGACCACCACGCCCTTCGGGCGGCCGGTGGAGCCGGAGGTGTAGAGCACGTACGCCGGGTGCTCCGGGCGCAGCGGCGCGACCCGGTCGGCGTCGGTGAGGTCGTCGCCGGACTGGTCCGAGCCGACCTCGCCGTCGAGCACCAGCGCGTCGCCGGGCACCAGGGCGGCGGTGTCCGGCGTGGTCACCACCAGCGCCGGCGCGGCGTCCTCCAGCAGGTACGCGATGCGCCCGGCCGGGTACGCGGTGTCCACCGGCACGTACGCGGCGCCCGCCTTGAGCACCGCCAGCATCGCCACGACCAGGTCGCAGGAGCGGGGCAGCGCCAGCGCGACCCGGGTCTCCGGGCCTGCGCCACGGGCCACCAGCAGCCGGGCCAGCCGGTTCGCGGCGGTGTTCAGCTCGCCGTAGCCGAGCGTCACGCCGTCGCACACCAGCGCCGGCGCGTCCGGGGTGGCGGCGGCCTGCCGCTGCACCTCGTCGACCACGGTGGTCACCGGCACGTCGCAGGCGGTGTCGTTCCGGGCGCCGAGCACCCGGTCCCGCTCGGCGTCGGTGAGCAGCGGCAACGCGCCGACCGTACGCTCCGGCTCGGCGACGGCGGCAGCGAGCAGCCGTACGTAGCGGTCGACCACCGTCTCGGCCGTGGCCCGGTCGAACAGGTCGGTGCGGTAGACCAGGCGGCAGTCGCCGGTGGTGATGTCGAAGGCCAGGTCGTCCTTCGTGGTGCCCAGCTCCACCGGGTCGAGGCCGGAGTCCGGGATCCAGTTCAGCGCGGTCTGGAAGATCGGCTGCACCGACGGGTCACGCTGCGGATCGACCGCCTCGACGATCTTCTGGAACGGCGTCTGCCCGTGCTCCATGGCGTCGATCAGTCCGTTGCGGACGCGGCCGAGCAGCGCCGCGAACGTCGGGTCGCCGGAGACGTCGCAGCGCAGCGCCACCGGGTTGACGAACATGCCGATCAGCGGCGTCAGCTCCGGGTTGTCCCGGCCCGCGGTGGAGACGCCGACCACCACGTCGGCGTCGCCGGAGATCCGCGACAGCAGCGCCGCGAAACCCGCCAGCAGCACCATGTACGGGGTGGCCTGCGCGCCGGTGGCCAGCGCGCCGACGCGGTCCAGCAGCCCGTCGGGCAGCCTGAATCGCACCTCGTCACCGGCGAACCCGAGCTGGGCCGGGCGGGGCCGGTCCAGCGGCAGGCCGGTGACCGGCGGCGCGCCGGCCAGGTGACCGGTCCAGAACGCGAGCTGCCGGTCCAGCTCCTCGCCGGTGAGCTGCTGGCGCTGCCAGACCGCGAAGTCGGCGTACTGGATGGGCAGCTCCGGCACGGCGGGCTCGGCGCCGGTGCGCGCGGCCTCGCAGAACGCGAGCAGCTCGGTGTGGAACAGCACCGCCGAGTGGCTGTCGAAGACGGCGTGGTGCACCACGAACGCCAGCGCCAAGCCCTCCTCCATGCGGATCAGGCGGGCCCGCCACAGCGGCGCCGCGTCCAGCGGGACCGGCAGCCGCGCCATCTCGCCGCGGATCCGCTCGAACTCGGCCCGCTGCTCACCGGCGGGCAGGTGGGTGACGTCGGTGACGGGCAGCGGCGCCGGCTCGTGGGCGCGTACGACCTGCACCAGCGCGCCGTCGTCGGTCCGCAGGTGGGTACGCAGCGCCTCGTGCCGGGCGACCACCCGGTTGACCACGTCGCTGGCCGTGTCGGCGTCCACGCCGGCCGGGAACAGCCACGGGAAGGACACGTTGAACACCGGCGAACCGGCGTCGAGCTGGTTGGCCATCCACACCCGCTCCTGGGCGTAGGAGGCCGGGAAGGTCCACTCCTGGCTCGTGCTCATGAGAGGGCCTCGCGCACGGAGCGGGGACGCATGTCGGTCCAGACCTCGTCCACGTGGGCCAGGCACTCCTCGCGGCTGCCGGCGAAGCCGGTGTCGTGCCAGCCGGCGGGCAGGTCCCGGTCGGCCGACCAGATCGAGTACTGCTCCTCGTCGTTGCGGACGACCAGGAATCGGGGTTCGGCCATGTCAGTTCGCTCCTGCGTTCTCGGGGGTGTGCGGCTCGGCCATCGCGACGGCGATCTTGCGGGGACCGGTGAACGGCTCCCGGCCGTGCGCGGCGGTCATGTTGTCCACCACCAGCACGTCGTCGCGCTGGTAGTCGAAGCGGACGGTGGCCGCCCGGTAGGCGGCGCGCAGGTGGTCCATGACGTCGGCGGGGATCTCGCCGCCGTCGCCGTAGTAGGTGTTCGACGGCAGCCCGTCGGCGCCGAACATGGCCAGCAGCCCCTCCTGGTAGTCCTTCGGCAGGGTGCTGAGGTGGAAGAAGGTGGCGTGGTTGAACCAGCGCGGGGTGTCCGAACCGGGCCGGTGGTGCACCACGTCGCGGACCGCGCGGGTACGCAGGCCGTCCTTGCCGACCCATTCCACGGTGATCCCGTTGTCCGCCGCGTACGCCTCGACCTCGGCGCGGCTCTCGGTGTTGAAGACCTCCTGCCAGCGGGTGCCGAAGTCGCCGTGGAAGTTGCGCACGAGCATCCACCGGCGGCTGACGAACTCCTCGCGGACCGCCGGGTCGATCAGCTCGTAGACCCGGCGCACGTCGGCCAGCGGCGTGGCGCCCCGGGTCTGCGGCGGCGTGACGCAGTAGAAGAACAGCGTCAGCGGCCAGCGCGCCTGGTACGAGTTCTCGTTGTGCAGGAAGATCTCCTCGTCCGGCGGGTAGTCGGTCGAGGTGTAGACCCGGCCCTTGATGGAGTGCCGGGGCGAGGAGCGCTCGGTGTAGGTCAGCGGCTCGCCGGCGAGCGCGCGTACGGCCTGGTTGAAGCCGTCCACGCCGCCCACGTCGAAGCCGCGGAACAGCAGCCCTCCGCTGGCGACGAGGGTGTCCCGCAGTTCGGCGCGCCGGGCCGTGATCAGGTCGGTCAGCGCCCGGCCGTCGCTCTCGACGACCACCGGCAGCGTCGCGGTTGTCTCGCTCATGGTGCGGTGTCTCCTTGTGTGCGTCGGGATGTCAGCCGCGGGGCAGCCGCGGGATGGCCGGGATCGCCGCCGGGGCGGCCGGTGCGCCGGCGGGCGCCTCGGCGCGCAGCTCCTCGATCCGGGCGGCCAGTCCGGCCACCGTGGGGGTCTCGAAGAGGCTGCGCATCGGCAGCCGCACGCCGGTCGCCTTGCGCATGGAGGCGATGAGCTGCACGGCGACCAGCGAGTTGCCGCCGAGGGCGAAGAAGTCGTCGTCCACGCCGACGTCGGTGACGCCGAGGCCGTCGCGCCACACCTGGGCGATCGTCTTCTCCAGCTCGGTGCCGGGTGCCGCCGAGCCGCCGCCGGTGGCGGCCGCCGGGCCGGCCGGCGCGTCGGTCTCCTCTTCGAGGCTGTCGGTGGTGACCCGGGCCGCCCGGTGCCGGATGTCGGCCACGGTGCGGGTGGTGATCACCACCTGGGCGCCGAGACCGGCGGCGAGGCTGCGGCGGAACGCCTCCGCGCCGTCGACCGGGCGGATGTCCTCGGTGACCGGCGCCGGGGCGTCCGCGTCCGCCGCCGGGGACTCGGCCAGGTTGCCGGTGACCGCGTCCTGGTCGACCCGGCGCAGCACGAAGTCGCTGATCGCGACCAGCTCCCGGCCGTCCGGGTCGCGCAGCGACAGGTCGGCGGCGACCACCTCGTCGGTGGCGGCGGGCCGGTGCCGCAGGTGACTGTGGAACGTCGCCGGCAGCGGGCCGCGCACCACGATCCGGCCGTACGACAGCGGCAGGTAGGTGCCCGAGCCCTGCCCGCGGCCGAACGCGGTGGCCACGTCCAGCATCGCCGGGTGCATGCCCCAGGAGGGCAGGTCGCCGAGCGCGGCGGCGGGCGCCTGCACCCGGGCCAGCTCCTCGCCGTCGGCGAGGTGGTGCTCGGCCAGCGCCGCCCAGCGCGGCCCGAACGTGAGCATGCTGGTGCGTCCCCGGCCGAACGAGGCGTCGTCGTCGACCCGCCGCCCGGCCACCGCCGGCACGGCGGCCGGCGGGGCCGCGTCGGTGGTCCACCCGGCGGTGCCGCGTACGTGGGTGCGCGCCTGGCCGGCGGCGAGGCTGGCGACCGTGAAGTCGGTGCCGTCCTCGGTCGAGGTCAGCTCGACCCGGTACTGGGCCACCGTGCCGTCCGGCACCGGGAACGGCTCCAGGAACACCACGTCACGCAACTCCACCGCGGCGTCCGGCCCCGGCGCGGGCAGCGCGGCCACCACGGCGGCACGCACCGACTCCAGGTGGGCGGTGCCCGGCACCACCGGCACCCCGCCGATCCGGTGCTCGTCGAGCAGCCAGTGGGTGTCCGCCGAGACCAGCCCGTGCAGGACCGTGCCGTCCGGACCGGCGACCATCGTGGTGAGCACCGGATGCGTCACCGCGGTGGTGACGGTGCCCCGCCCGGCGGCCCGGAACGCGGCCGGCGCGGCGGTCTCCACCGCCATGCCGACCTCGGCCCAGCCGCCCCAGTTCTGCGACACCACCGGCGCGCGGAACCCGGTGCCGGAGCGCGCGAAGGCGTCCAGGAAGTTGTTCGCGGCGCAGTAGTCGACCTGGCCGAACCCGCCGATCACCGCGGTGATCGAGGAGCAGAGCACGACGAAGTCCAGCGGCAGGTCACCGAAGACCCGGGCCAGCGCCAGGGTGCCGGCCAGCTTCGGGGCCAGCACGCGCCGCGCCTCGTCGCGTTCCTTCACCTCGGCCATGCCGCCGCCGGGCAGACCGGCGGCGTGCACGATGCCGTCCAGCCCGCCGAACCGGCGCTCCGCCTCGTCGCGGACCCGGCGCAGGTCGTCCGGGTCGGTGACGTCGGCGGCGAGCACCAGCACCTCGGCGCCCGCGGCCTCCATCCGGCGGATCGCCGCGATCGCCCGCCCGGCCCGGTCGGCGCCGCCGTGCACCGCCAGGTGCGCGTCCCAGTCGGCCCGCTCGGGCAGCCCGGACCGGGCCAGCAGCACCAGCTTGGCGCGGACCCGGCGAGCGAAGTCCTCGGCCAGGGTGACGCCGATGCCGCCGAGACCGCCGGTGATCAGGTAGCGGCCCTCCTCGCGCAGCACGCCCGGCTCGTCCTCGGCGGCCACGGTGACCTGCTCGTAGCCGGCCAGCCAGCGGCGGTCGCCGCGCAGCGCCACCTCCGGGTGCTCGGCGTCGACCGGGCTGCGCAGCTCGGCCACCAGGGCGGCGACGCCGCGCGCGGCCGGGTCGGTGTCGAGCAGCCGCACGGTCAGGCCGGGCAGCTCGGCCGGGAGCACCCGGGCCAGACCGGCCAGCGTGGCGTGCTCGGCGCGGACCAGGTCGTCGCCGCGTACGTCACCGATGCCGGCGGTGACCAGGTCCAGCCGTACGCCCGCCTCGTCGGCCGTGACACCGGCGCCGGCGAGGGCCTGCACCAGGTGCAGCGCGCCGAAGAAGCCGCGCTCCTGCGCCGCCCAGGCGGCCGCCGGGTCTATGCCGGCCGGCTCGCCGTCGAGCGCGAACGCGTGCACGATCCGGCGGGGCAGGTCGGCGCCGAGCGCGGCGACCAGTTCCTCGGCGTCGGCGCGTACGCCGGGACGCAGCCGGAAGCCGCTCGCGGTGGCGGTGAACGCCTCGCCGGCGCGTACCTCGACCGGGTCGTCACCGGCGGCGCGCAACGCGGCCACGAGCGCCTCGCCGCGCGGGCCGTCGGCCAGCACCAGGCAGCGGCCCAGCGGCTCGGCCGTACGGACCGGCGGGGCCTGCCGCCACGCCGGCACCGCGAACCACTCCGGCAGCGGGCGAGGGCCGGTCTCGGCGGGCGCCGCGGTCAGTTCCTGCTCCGGGTCCGGGTCGATCCAGTAGCGGCGCCGCTCGAACGGGTACGTGGGCAGCGGCACCCGCCGCGCGTGCGGGTCGGCCGGGAGTCCGACCGGCACGCCCGCACACCAGAGCGCGCCGGCCGTGCCGAGCAGCGCGGCCACGTCACCGGTCTGCTCGCCGGGGCCGGGCAGGCTGCCCAGCGGCGTCAGTGCGCGCTGCGCCTCGCCGGCCTTGGCGACCTGCATCCGGGCCAGGTTGGCCAGCTGCCGGCCGGGACCGCACTCGACGAGCGCCCAGGTGCCCTCGGCGAGCAGCGTCGCCACGCACGCGCCGAAGCGGACCGGGCGGCGCAGGTGCGCGGCCCAGTACGCCGGGTCGGTGGCCTCCGCGTCGGTGATCCAGGTGCCGGTCACGTTCGACACGAACGGCACCGCCGGGGCGCGCAGCGGCACCGTCGCCATCAGCGCGGTGAAGTCGTCCAGGATCGGGTCCGTCATCGGCGAGTGGAACGCGTGCGAGGTGCGCAGCAGCTTCGACTTGTTCCTACCGCCGAGGCTCGCCGCGAACTCCTCCACGAGCGCGGTCTCACCGGCGACCACGCAGGTGCCGGGGCCGTTGACTGTGGCCACCGACAGGCCCTCGGGCAGCCGGCCGGCCACCTCCGACTCGTCGAGCGTGACCGCCAGCATCGAGCCGGCCGGCAGCGAGTGCATGAGCCGGCCCCGGGCGGCCACCACGCGCAGCGCGTCGGCGAGGTCGAGCACCCCGGCCACCGTCGCGGCCACGTACTCGCCGATGGAGTGGCCGATCATCGCGGCCGGGGTGACCCCGGCGGCCCGCCAGGCGGCGGCGAGGGCGTACTCGACTGTGAACAGGGCGGGCTGGGTCCAGCAGGTCTGCGTGAGCTTGTCCGGCGCGTCCGGGTCGCGGCCCAGGATCAGGTCGCGGATGTCCAGGCCCAGCTCGGGGCGGAGCAGCTCGGCGCACTCGTCGACGGCGGCGGCGTACGCGCTGTCCTGCGCGTACAGTTCGGCGCCCATCCCGGCGTACTGCGAGCCCTGGCCGCTGAACAGGAACGCCACCCGGGGCGCAGGCCCCTCGGCGGCGCCCCGGTGACCCTTGCGCCGCTCGCGCAGCGCGGCGGCGGCGGACGCCGGGTCGCCGGCGACCACAGCGGCCCGGTGGGCGTACACCTGGCGGCCGACGCGCAGCGTGTGCGCCACGTCGGCCAGCGCCACGTCGCTGCCGCTCTCCAGGTGGTCGGCGAGCCGCCGGACGGCGGTGTCCAGCGCGGTCGGGGTCTTCGCCGACACCTGGAGCAGGTGCGCCGGGCGGGCGGACGGCTGGTGCCGGCCCGCGGCCGGGGCCTCCTCCAGCACGACGTGCGCGTTGGTGCCGCCGATACCGAAGGAGCTGACGCCGGCCCGGCGCGGGCCGCCGTCGGTGTCCCACTTGGTCAGCGTGTTCGCCACGTAGAACGGGGTGTCGGCGAAGTCGACGGCCGGGTTCGGCGTCTCGTAGTTGATGGTCGGCGGGATCAGGCCGTGTTCCATCGCCAGCACCGTCTTGATCACGCTGACGATGCCGGAGGGCTGGCTGAGGTGGCCGATGTTGGACTTCACCGAGCCGATGCCGCACCAGCCGCGCTCGTCGGTGTCCTTGGTGTACACGGCGGACAGCGCGGCGATCTCGATCGGGTCGCCGAGCGCGGTGCCGGTGCCGTGCGCCTCGACGTAGCTGATGCTGCGCGGGTCGACGCCGGCCAACTCGACGGCCTGGGCGACGGCCTCCATCTGCCCGTCGATGCTGGGGGCGGTGAAGCCGACCTTCCCGGCGCCGTCGTTGTTGATCGCGTTGCCGAGCACGACCGCGCGGATGGTGTCGCCGTCGGCGATCGCGTCGGAGAGCCGCTTGAGCAGCGTCACGCCGACGCCGCTGCCCCACACCGTGCCGTTCGCTCCGGCGTCGAACGGCCGGCACCGCCCGTCCGGCGAGGTGAAGCCGTCCATGCCGAGGTAGCCGACGTGCGGCAGCTCGATGTTGACGCCGCCGGCCAGGGCCATGTCGCACTCGCCGTTGCGCAGCGCCTCGCAGGCCAGGTGGAACGCCACGAGGGAGGTGGAGCAGGCGGTGTGCACGGTCATGCTGGGCCCACGCAGGTCCAGCCGGTACGACACGTTGGTGGCCACGTAGTTCGGCGAGTTGCCGGTGGCCAGCGAGACAATGCTGTGCGGGTTGCCGCCGACCCGCTTGTTGCGCAGCACGTTGCGGTGCAGATACGTGTTGCCGCCGGTGCCGGCGTACACGCCGACCGCGCCGTCGTAGCGGCCCGGGTCGTAGCCGGCGTCCTGCAACGCGGTGTAGCAGGTCTCCAGGAACAGCCGGTGCTGCGGGTCGGTGATCTCGGCCTCGCGGGCGGTCATCCCGAACAGGCCGGCGTCGAACTCGTCGTAGCCGTCCACCAGCGGGGCGCGGTTGACCCAGCCCGGGTCGTCGACCTCCTGCGGCTGGGCGCCGCGGGCGAGCTGCTCCTCGCGGGTCAGTTCGGTCGTCGACTCCACGCCGTCGACCAGGTTGCGCCAGAACTCGTCGACGTCGGCCGCGCCGGGCAGGCGGGCGGCGAGCCCGACGATGGCGATGGGCTCGACGCCGTCGTCGGCCGGAATGTCGTTCTGCATGGGGGTTCCTTCATTCACAAGGGATCGCGTCACGGGTGAGGTCGGCGAGGTGGCGGGGTACGGCGGGCGCGGCCCCGCCGGGCGGCGGCGCGCATCGCGGCGCGGGCCAGTTCCGGCCGGTCGGCGGCCCCGTCGAGGCTGGCGGCGAGCGCCCGCACGGTCGGGTGGCGGAACAGGTCGAGCATGGTGATCGAGCGGCCGGTGGCCTCGGTGAGCCGGGCGTGCACGGCGGCCAGGGCCATCGAGTGGCCACCGATGTCGAAGAAGTTGTCGCTCACGCCCACCGCGTCGCGGCCGAGCACGTCCCGCCAGATCCCGGCGATCAGCTCCTCGGTCGCGGTGAGCGCGTCCGAGCCGGCGGGCAGCGGCGCGCGGGCCGGTTCGGCAGTGGCGACGCTCATCGCGCCGAGCGCCGCGACCCGTACCGCCGGGCGGGGCAGCTCGGGCGCGACCTCGGCGGCCGGCGCGTCCGGGTCGGCGGCGAGCGCGCCCACCAGGTCGGCCAGGTCGGCCAGGAGCGCGGTGATCCGCTCGCCGGTGAACAGGTCCGGGTTGTGCACCACCTCGACGCCGGCCCGCCCGTCGCGCTCCACCACGTAGACGGTCAGGTCGAACGGCGACCCGGGCTTGGGCACCGGCACCGGCTCGGCGGCCAGGCCGGTCAGCGCCAGCCGGGGCGCGACGAAGTTGAGCACGTTGAACAGCACCTGCACCAGCGGGGCCCGGGAGGTGTCCCGGCCCACGCCGAGCGCCTCGACGATGCGTTCCAGTGGCGCGCCCGGGTGGGCGGTGACGTCGTGCAGCTCGGCGGCGGCCCGGTCGACCTGCTCGGCGAAGCTCGCGCCGCCGGAGCGGACCCGCACCGGCACGGTGTCGATGAAGAACCCGATCACCTCGTCGAACGCGGCCATCCGCCGGTCGGCGACGATCGCGCCGAGCACGTGCTCGTCGTTGCCGGTGACGCGGCGCAGCAGTTCGCCGAACGCGGCCAGCAGCACCGCCGCGACAGTGGTGCCGCGCCGGGTGGCCAGGTCGCGTACGGCCCGGTCGGCGGGCTCGTCCAGCCGTACCGCTGCCTCCGCGCCGGCGTACGTCTGCACGGCCGGGCGGGGACGGTCGCGGGGCAGGTCCAGCACCGTGGGCGCGCCGGCCAGGTGCGCGGTCCACCAGGCCAGGTCGGTCTCGCCCCGGCGCCGGTCCCGGCCGGCGCGCCACACCGCGTAGTCGGCGTACGTGGCGGGTAGCGGCGGGCGGCCCGGCACGGACCGGCCGAGCGCGCGGGCGTACGCGAGCGCCAGCTCGTCGTAGAGCAGCGCCTCGGACCAGCCGTCGAAGACCGCGTGGTGCAGCGTCACCGCGAGCACGTGCTCCTCGGCGAGCCGGTACACGGTCACCTGCCAGGGCGGGCCGGTGGCCAGGTCGAACGCGTGCCCGGCGCCGGCCGCGAGCATGCCGGCCAGCTCGCCGTCCGGGTCGGCGGCGCCGGTCAGGTCGACCACCGGCACCGCCACGTCGGTGGGTTCCTCGCGGACCGCGTACGGCACGCCGCCGTTGCACGGGATGCGCCAGCGCAGCACGTCGTGCCGTTCGGCGACGGCCCGCAGCGCGGCGCCGAGCGCGGTGACGTCCAGCGGCCCGCGCAGCCGGTGCGCGACGGCGATGTTGTACGGCGCGCTGGACGGGGCGAGCTGGTCCATGAACCACAGCCGCCGCTGCGGCGGGGACAGCGTCGGCGGATTGCCGGTGGTCAGCCCGTCGGCGTCGGCGGGGTCGGCGGCACGGACCCGGTCCACGAGCGCGGCGAACGTGCGGTCGGCGAACAGCACCCGCGTGTCCACCTGCCGGCCCAGCTCGGCGCGCAGCGCGGCGACCAGCCGCATCGCGGCGACGGAGTTGCCACCGGCGGCGAGGAAGTCGCTGTCCGGGGCGGGCGCCGTGCCGAGCAGCCGCGTCCAGATCCGCCGGACCGCCCCGGTCACCCGGTCGTCGTCAGCCGGTACGTCGTCCACCGTGGCCGGGGTCGCGGCGGCCAGCTCGCGCAGCGCCGGCCGGTCCAGCTTGCCGGTGGTCGCGCTGACCGGCAGCGCGTCCAGCCGCACCGTCCGGGCCGGCAGCATCGCGGTGGTCAGCCGCGACGCCGCGTACGCCCGCAGCCCGTCGTCGTCCGGGGCGCCGGCCGGGGTGAGGAACGCGACCAGCTCGGCGCCGGCCGGGCCGGGTACCGCCTCCACCGCGACGCGCTCGACGCCCGGGCAGGCGGCGAGCACGGCCTCGATCTCGCCCAGCTCGATGCGCTGGCCGCGTACCTTCACCTGCCGGTCGGCGCGGCCGAGGTAGACGATCCGGCCGTCCGGGCCCTGCCGGACCAGGTCGCCGGTGCGGTAGAGCCGCTCGCCGGGGACGTCGCCGAACGGGTCGGGCACGAACCGCTCGGCGGTCAGGCCGGGCCGGTTCAGGTAGCCGTCGGCCAGTCCCGGCCCGCCGATCAGCAGCTCGCCGGTCTCCCCCGCCGGCACCGGACGCAGGTCGGCGTCGACCACGTACGCCCGGTGGTTGGGCAGCGGCCGGCCGATCGGCATCGGGTCGGTGTCGGCCGGGGTGAGGTCGCAGGTGACCGCCAGCACTGTGGTCTCGGTCGGGCCGTAGCCGTTGAGGAACCGCCGGCCCGGCGCCCAGCGGGCGGCCAGCTCGGCCGGGACCGCCTCGCCGCCGCAGAGCAGCACCCGCCACGACGGGAACCCGGCTGGGTCCAGCAGCGCCAGCACGGTCGGGGTGATGAAGCCCCAGGTCACCTCGTGCTCGGCGACGAACCGGGCCAGCCGTACCGGGTCGGCCCGGTCGTCGGCGCCCAGCAGCTGCACCGCGCCGCCGAGCGTAAGCGGCACGAACAGGTCCATGGTGGCCGCGTCGAAGCCGAGTGAGGCGATGCCGAGGCTGCGTACCGAGGCGTCGGCGCCGGTCAGCGCGCTGACGCCGGTGACGAACTCGACCGCGTTGCGGTGGGTGGTCAGCACGCCCTTCGGGCGGCCGGTGGAGCCGGAGGTGAACAGCACGTACGCCGGGTCGCCGGGGCGGGCCGGGCAGGGTGCGAGCAGGGCCGGGCCGGGCAGGCGGAGCGCCGTCACACCGGGCTCGTCGCCGAACTCGGCCGCCGCGCCGTCACCGACCACCACCCGCACGCCCGCGTCGCGGGCGATCCCGCGCAGCCGGGCACGGGGGCCGCCCGGCTCCAGCGGCACGTACGCGGCGCCGGCGAGCAGCACGCCGACCACAGCGACCACCAGGTCGGGGGTACGCGCGCCGCACACGCCGACCCGGTCGCCCCGGCCGGCGCCGTGCTCGCGCAGCGCGGCGGCCACCCCGGCGGCCCGGTCGACGAGCTGCCGATAGGTGAGCCGGGTGTCCCACTGGCGCACCGCCACCGCGTCCGGGGTGCGGGCCGCCTGCGCGGTGATCAGGTCGGCCAGGGTGGCGTCCGGCCAGAGCAGGTCCGGGCCGTGGACGGCGCTGACGGTCAGGGTGTCGGTCACCGGAGTGCTCCAAGGTGCTCGGCCGGGTCGGTGATCTGGAGGCGCAGTTCGCTGACGTAGCCGCGGCCCCGGGCGTCGGGCACCCAGGCCTCGGTGGGTGCGGGCAGAAGTTCGGAGACCACCACCGGCACGTCCGGCCCGGTACGCAGCGCGGCGTCGACCATCGCGCACAGCGACTGCGCGTACAGCGGGCCGGTCAGGTCCACGTAGCAGGGTTTGATCTCGGTGCCGACCTTGACGAAGACCCGCTCGGGCAGGCCCGTCTCGGCGCGCCAGCGGCGTACCGCCAGGTAGCGGGCGGTCTCGTCGGAGTGGCCGCCCAGCCCGCACGCCCCGGCCGTGGTGCGCCAGGTGCGCCGGGCCACGACCAGCCGGTCGATGGTGATGCGGGGCGTGTACGCGGCGGCGCCGAGCAGCTTGAACGCGTCCAGCAGCAGCGAGCCGAGCAGCGTGGCGAACACCTCCATCAGCGGCCAGCGGGCACCGTCGGGAAAGACGGCGGTGAGCGTGTCGCCGGTGCGCTCCACGAGCACCGTGGTGGCCGGGACCAGCCGGTCGACGTCGGCGCCGTGCGCGGTGTCGATGCCGAGCTGGCGGTCCGCGGGGCCGGTCAGCGCGTACGTGGTGCGGGTGGTGCGGCGGGGGAAGCTGTCCGGCCAGAGCACCCGCAGCCGGACCGGGCCCAGGTCGGCGTCGAGGTCGGCGCGCAGCGCGGCCGGGTCCGGGTGGAACGGGCTGAGCACCGCGCTGTCGAACGCGACCGAGGCCGGGTGCAGTTCACCGAGCACCAGCAGGAAGTCGCCCCGCTCGACGGCCTCCGGCGAGGCGGCGCTGAGCTGCACGTCCGGGTTGTGCAGCCGGGCCGACGGCCAGCCGGGCCGCGTCGCCGGGAACAGCTCCCGGGCCCGGTCGGTCAGTTCGGCGGCGCGCAGCCGCAGTTCCGCCTGCCCCTCGGGCAGGTCGGCCAGGCCGAACAGTTCGGCCCAGCGTGCGGTGAGCGTGGCGCCGGCCCGGCCGATCGGGCCGTCCGGGGCGACGAGCGTGCCCTGGGCCAGCAGCCACAGGTCGGCCAGCCGCACCGGTTCGCCATCGGCGGCCAGTTCCTCGTGCAGCTCGGTGAAGAGGTCGCCGCAGCGCGCGGCCACCTCGCCTGTGAACCACCGGGCGGTACGCAGCACCACCGCCATCGGCTCGGCGAGCGCGTCGATGACCGCCGACCCGATCCGGAACTCCAGGTCGCGGGCGGTCTCCTCGTAGCAGACGGTGCGGCCGGCGTACATCTGTCCGCTGTGCCGGGTGGCCGGGCGGCCGGTGACGGCGGTGAACCCGGCGTTGAGCGCGGCGAGCGCGGCGCCGAGCCGGTCCGGGTCGCCGGCCGCGGCGGCCACCTCGTCGCGGGCGGCGCGCAGCCGGCCGAACTCGGCCGCCGTCGCGGCGCGGACCGGCTCGTCGCCGATCGCGGCGATCCGCGCGGCGAGCACCCGTTCGGCGTCCGGCGCGATCGGCAGGTTGGCGCCCCAGTTGACCTGGCCGCGCTCGACCCAGCGGTCCAGCAGCAGGTAGACGTCGTCGGCGCTGTGCACCTCGCCGGCGCCGCACAGCCGCTCCGCCAGCTCCACCGCGGGCGTACGCCCGTCACAGGCGCCGAGCACCAGCGCCTCGACCGGGGTGAGCGCGATCGGCGGGTGCAGCGGCCAGCGCAGTTCCCGGCCGGTGACGGTCAGGTGCGGTTGCAGGGCGGGCGCCCACCAGCGGCGCACCGCGAGGTCGTCGGCGAGCCGGTCGGCGTACGCGATGAGCGCCCAGGCCTCGAAGTAGACCCGCCGCCGGTGCACCAGCGCGTCACCGGGCCCGGCGTGCACGCCGGGCCGGGTGGTGTCGAACGTGCCCCAGCAGACCGGGCCGAAGAAGCCGATGGTCTCGGCCTTGCCGCAGTAGCGCTGCCAGTAGCGCAGCAGGCTCAGCTCGCGCTTGCGCCGGCGGACGTTGCGGACCTGCGGGTCGGTGCGCAGCAGCCCGTCCAGCGCGATGAGCATGTCCGGGTTCTGCCAGGTCACCGCCTCGCGCAGCAGCGGGTCGGCGGCCAGCTCGCCGGCCACCGCCGAGGACTCGGCGAACGCCTCGGCCAGCGCCTTGTCGAACACCTCGGTGCCGGTGTCGCCGGCGAGCAGCGCGTCCGCGGCGGCGGCGCAGTCCGGCGCGGCGAACCGGTCCAGCCCGGCGGCCGGGAAACCGGCGGTACGCAGGACCACGTCCCGCCACACCGACCAGCCGGTGTCGCCCAGGGGCAGCAGGTGGCTCACCGGTGGTCCTCCCGCCGGGCGTCGGTGATGTGCAGGCGCAGCTCGCTGAAGTAGCGGCGGCCCACGCCGTCGGGCACCCACGCCTGCTGCGGCGTGGGCAGCATCTCGCTGACCGTGAACGACACGTCGTCGCCGCCGTGGACCCAGGCGGCGCGCACCATCGCGCAGAGCATGACCGCGAACCCGGGCGCGGCCAGGTCCACGAAGCACGGCTTGGTCTCGGTGCCGAGCTTGACGTACACCTGCTCGGGCAGGCCGAGCCGGCGGCGCCAGTCCCGGACGGCGAGGAACCGGTTCCGCTCGCCGGTGGCGGTGGCCAGGCCGCTCTCGCCGACAGTGGTCCGCCACGTCTGCCGGGCCAGCACCAGCCGGTCCACCGTGATCCGGGGCGTGTACGGCGCGGCGGCGACCAGCTTGAAGCCGTCCACGGCGTGCGCGCTGAGCGGCTGGGCGAAGACCTCGACGAGCGGCCAGCGCTGCCCGTCCGGGGCGGTGGCGACCAGCTCGCCGTCCACCTCGTCGACGACCAGGTCGACGGTGGGCAGCACGCGGGCCGGGTCGGCGCCCGGGGCGTCGAGGAACGCCAGGTGCCGGTCGGTCGGGCCGGTCAGCGACTCGGCGGTACGGCTGGTCCGCCGGGGCCAGTCGGCCGGGAACAGCAGCCGGACCCGCCGCTGACCGAGGTCCGCGGCGAGCGCGTCGCGCAGCCGTTCCACGTCCGGGTGCGCCAGGGTGAACACGGCGCAGTCGAAGGACGACCAGGCGGCGTGCAGCTCACCGAGCACCACCGTGTAGTCGCCGCGCCGCAGCGCGTCCGCGTCGGTGGCGCAGATCTGCAGGTCGGGGCTGTGCACGGCGGCGTTGGACCACTCCGGGCCGTCGCCGGGGAACACCGCGTCGACGCGGCCGGCGAGGTCGGCCGCGCGCAGCCGTACGTCGGTGGTGCCGGCGGGCAGCGCGTCCAGGCCGAACAGCCCGGCCCAGCGGGCCGCGAAGTCCGCCGCGACGGCGTCGACCGGCCGTTCCCCGTCGCCCCAGAACATGCCCTGGGCCAGGAACCACAGGTCGGCCAGCGGCACCGGGGCGCCGGAATCGGCGCGCAGCTCCTCGTACAGGCCGCGCAGCACGTCCAGGTAGGCGCGGGCGAGCGCGTTGGCCAGCCAGCGGGCGGCGCGCAGCAGCACGTCCAGCGGGGCGGCCAGCTCGGCCAGCAGCGGCGCGCCGAACACCACGTCCAGGTCCCGGGCGCTGTCCTCGTAGCAGACCGTCCGCCCGGCGTACATCTGTCCCGCCCGGCGTGCCGCCGGCACGCCGGTCAGCTCGGTGAACGTGGCGTCCAGGGTGTCCAGGGCGGTGCGCAGCCCGTCCGCGTCACCTGCCGCGGCGGCCACCACGTCGCGGGCGGCGCGCAGCCGGTCGAACCCGGCACGGGCGGCGGCGCGGGCCGGCTCGTCGCCGATCGCGTCGATCCGCTCGGCGAGCACCCGCTCGACGTCCGGGCTCACCGGCAGGCCGGCGTCCCAGGTGATCAGTTCCCGCTCGACCAGCCGGTCGAGCAGCGCGTAGCCGTCCTCGGGGCGGCGCAGCCCGATCGCCGGGTCGGCGACCAGATCGGCGGCGGGACGCCGGCCGTCGGCGGCGCGCAGCAGCGCCGCCTCGACCGGGGTCAGCGTCAGCGGCGGGCGGCCGGGCCGCAGCACGTCCCGGTCCCGGACGGCCAGGTGGGCCCGGAGCATCGGCGGCCACCACCGTCGCACCGTCAGGTCCGCGCCGATCCGTTCGGCGTACGCGGACAGCGCCCACGACTCGAACCACACCCGGCGCCGCCGGGTCAACCCGTCGCCTGGGTTGACCCGGGCAACTTCCGGGTGCGCCGGATCGACTGTGACCCAGCAGCCGGGGCCGAAGAAGCCGACCGTCTCGTTCTTTCCGCAGTAGCGCTGCCAGTACTTCAGCAGTGCCCGTTCCCGGTCGCGGCGGCGCACGTTGCGGGCCGCGTCGGCGCCGCCGCGCACCAGGCCGTCGAACGCGACGAGCGCGCCCCGGTTCTGCCAGGTGACCGCCTCGCGCAGCAGCGGGTCGGCGGCCAGGTCGGTGAGCCGCCGCGCCCCGGCGCGCAGCGCCTCCTCGAACTCCTTGTCGAACTGGTCCTCACCGGCGCCGGTGGCGAGCAGCTCGTCGGCCGCCGCGGCGGCCCGGGGCGCGGTGAACAGATCCAGCCCGTCGGCCGGGAAGCCGGTGGTCCGCAGCACCGCGTCGCGCCACACCGACCAGCCGGTGTCGCCCAGGGGGACCCGGTGCGCGGCGCCGGCGGTCCCGCGACCGGCGGCGCGCACCGGGTCCGGACCCGCGTCCGGCGTGCCGGCGCGGGTGTTCGTGGACGCGGCGGTCAGGTCGGCCCGGATCAGCGCGGCCAGTTCGGGCAGCCGGTCGTGCAGGAAGAAGTGCCCGCCGTCCAGTTCGTGCAGGGTGAACCCGGCGGCGGTGTGCTCGGCCCAGGCCGCGCTCTGCTCCCGGCTGACCGCCCGGTCGCCACGGCCGGCGAACACGACGATCGGCACCGGCAGCGGCTCGCCCGGCACGTGGCGGTAGCTGTCGACCCGGTCGAAGTCGGCGCGCAGCAGCGGCAGCAGCAGTTCCACCAGCTCGGGGTGGTCGAGCAGGTCGGCGGGAAGGCCGCCGCCGTCGCCGAGGCGGCGCAGCAGCTCCTCGTCGCTCGCCCGGGACAGCCCGTCGAACGGGCCGGGCCCGTCGGCATGCGGGGCGCGGGCGCCGCCGACGTAGAGCCGCAGTGGCAGCGGGCGGCCGGTACGCCGCAGCTCGCGGACCACGTCGAAGCCGAGCCGTCCGCCCATCGAGTGGCCGTAGATCGCGTACGGGCGGTCGGCGCGGGAGGCGACGGCGTCGGCCACGTCGGCGACGCTGAAGCGCGGGTCCTCGGTGATCCGGTTCTCCCGGCCGGGCAGTTGCACCGGCACCACGTCGACGCCGGCGCCGAACTCGGCCGCCCAGCGCCGGAACGCGCTGGCGCCCGCTCCGGCGTAGGGCAGGCAGAACAAACGCACCGGCGCCTCGGGTCGGCTTCCGGCGGAGACGAACCAGTTCACCGCGGACCTTTCTGCACGGGGTCGATCCAGTGCCGGCGGCGCTGGAACGGGTAGGTGGGCAGTCCGGTGCGCCGGACCGTGCCCTCGGGGTGCAACGCGTGCCAGTCGACGTCGCGCCCGGCGACCCAATCGGCGGCCGTCTCGCGCAACGGGCCACCGTCACCGGCGATGCGCACGTCGGTGTCCAGCAGTACGTCCAGCGCGGACAACGCGCCCGGCAGGTCGGCGGCGACCACCGCCGCCCGGTGGGCGAACGCCCGCCGGCCCAGCGCCAGCGTGGCGGCCACGTCGGGCAGCGCCGGGGCGGCCCCGGTCAGGTGGGTCCGCAGGCGTTCCAGCGCGGACCGCAGCGCCGCCGGGGTACGCGCGGAGACCGGCAGCAGCCACGGCCCCTCGCCGGGCGGGTCGGCCGGCTCGGCGGGCGGCGGCTGTTCCACCACGACGTGTGCGTTGGTGCCGCCCAGGCCGAACGCGCTCACCCCGGCGACCCGGCGTGCGTCGTCCGGCCAGTCCCGCGCCTTGGTGGGCACGTAGAAGGGTCCGGCGGCCAGGTCGATCTCCGGGTGCGGGCGGGTGAAGTGCAGGTTCGGCGGGATCACCGAGTGCCGGACGGCCAGCACCGTCTTGATCAGCCCGGCGATGCCGGCGGCGGCGTCGAGGTGACCGATGTTCGTCTTCACCGAGCCGAGCGCTGTGGAGTCGGCGGGCGCGGCGCCCGCGTACACCTCGTGCAGCGCGGCGACCTCGATGGCGTCGCCGAGCGGCGTACCGCTGCCGTGGCCCTCGACGAAGCGGACCTCGCCGGGTGCGACCTCGGCGGTGGCCAGCGCGGTCGCGACGGCGGCGGCCTGTCCGGCCGGACCGGGCACGGCGAAGCCGGCCCGGTCCGGGCCGTCGTTTGTGACCGCCCAGCCCGGCAGGATCGCGTAGATGCGGTCGCCGTCGGCCTGCGCGTCGGCGAGCCGGCGCAACGCCACCACGCCCGCGCCGGAACCGAAGCCGGAGCCGGCGGCGGCCTCGTCGAAGGCGCGGCACCGGCCGTCGGGCGAGGCGAGCCCGCCCGAGCGGTGCCGGGGCCACATCACCGTGGAGCCGCCGGCCAGCGCCAGGTCGCACTGGTAGTCGGCGAGACTCTGCGCGGCCACGCAGACCGCGACGAGCGAGCTGGAGCAGGCGCTCTGCACGGCCATCGCCGGGCCGGTCAGGCCGAGCCGGTAGGCCACCTGACCGGGCAGGTGATCGGTGGACTGGCGGCCGACGAGCCGGGCCTCCCAGTCGTCCGGGTCGACGTCGCCGACCACCGCCGGGTTGTCCATCAGGTGGAACAGGAAGTAGCGGTTGGCCGAGGTGGCGGCGTAGACGCCGACCAGGCCGGGGAAGCGTGCCGGGTCGTGCCCGGCGTCCTCCAGCGCCTCCCAGGCGGTCTCCAGGAACAACCGGTGCTGCGGGTCGGTACGGGCCGCCTCGTCGGCGCCGAAGCCGAAGAACTCGGCGTCGAAGTCGGCCACCCCGTCGAGCCGGCCGGTGGCGCGCACGTGCCGGGGGTCGGCGCGCAGGCCGGGGCCGACGCCGAGCGCGGCCAGCTCCTCGTCGGTGTGGTCGTGCACCGAGTCGACGCCGGTGCACAGGTTCCACCAGAACGTGGCCACGTCGGGTGCCCCGGGGAACCGCCCGGCGACGCCGACCACGGCGATCTCGTCGCCGGTGTACTCGCGGGCGGCGCGGACCGGCGCGGCCGGGGCGGGCAGCACCGGGGCGCGAACCGCCTCGGGCGGGGCGTCCAGCAGCGCCGCCTGGGCGGCGACGCTCGGGTGGTCGAACAGGCGCAGCATCGGCAGCCGCACGCCGAACCGCTCGGCGAGGCGCTGCTGCACCTGGCCCAGCAGCAGCGACTGCCCGCCCACGTCGAAGAAGCTGGCGGTGCGGGCGACCGCGTCGCGGCCCAGCACCGCGCACCAGATGTCGTGCACGGCGCGCTCGGTCTCGGTGGCCGGGGCCTCCTCGGCCGGCACCTCGGTGACCGGGTCGGGCAGCGCCCGCTCGTCGACCTTGCCGGTGACGGTGAGCGGGAACTCGTCGACCACCACCACCGCGCGGGGCACCGCGTAGCCGGGCAGCACGGCGGCCAGCGCCGCGCGCAGCGCCACCGGGTCCGGGCGGGCGCTGGACGGCCGGACGTACGCGAGCAGTTCGCCGTCGCGGACGACGGCGCGGACGCCCGCGACGCCGGGCTGGGCGGACAGCACGGCCTCGATCTCGGTCAGCTCGACCCGGTGCCCACGCACCTTGACCTGCCGGTCGAGCCGGCCGAGGCAGACCAGCTCCCCGCCGGGCAGCAGCCGGCCCAGGTCACCGGTGCGGTACGACGGCACCCCGTCGGCGTCGGCGCCGAACCGGTCGCTGTCCTGGTTGAGGTACCCGGGAGCGAGGTGGCGGCTGCGGACCACGATCTCGCCGGTGTCCGGTGCGAGGTCAAGCCGGTAGCCGGGGAACGCGACGCCCACCGGCAGCGGCCCGCGGGCGTCCGGGTCCACCTCGGACAGCCGCTGCACGTGCCGGGCGGCGAACGTCATCTCGGTGGCGCCGTAGCCGTTGACGAGCACGCAGTCGGGGGCGAACCGGTCCCGGCCGCGGGCCGCGTCGGCCCAGGTGGCCTGCTCGCCGCCGAGCAGCACCGCCCGCACGGTGGGCAGCCGGCGCGAGCCGAGCGTGTCGAGCAGGAAGCGGTAGACGGTGGGCGTGCAGTGCAGCACCGTGGCGCGGTGCCGGTCGAGCTGGTCGACGGCGTGCGCGAGTCCCTGGCGGCGCAGGTCGACCGGGACGACGGCGGCGCCGGTGAGCAGCGCCGGGTAGAGGTCGGGGATGGCGGCGTCGAAGCTGAACGACGCGAGCAGGCTGAGCCGGTCGTCCGGGCCGACGCCGAGCGCGGCGATCTGGTTGCCGACGACGTGGGCGAGGTTGCGGTGGGTCTGCCCGACCGCCTTGGGCACGCCGGTGGAGCCGGAGGTGAACAGCACGTACGCCGGCGCGTCCGGGTCGGCCGCGACCGGGTGCAGCGGGGCCGGCGGCACCTCGTCCAGCGCGACGACCGGGCGCTCACCGGCCAGCGTGGACGCCAGGTCGCGGTGCTCGGCGGCGCAGGCCACGGCGGTGACGCCGGCGGCGTCGACCATGTGGCGCAGCCGGGTGACCGGGAAGCCCGGGTCCAGCGGCACGTACGCGCACCCGGCGGCGAGGGCGCCGAGCAGCGCCGCCACGGTGGGCGCACCGTGCGCGGTGAGCAGCGCGATCCGGTCTCCGGCGCGCAGGCCCGCGGCGGCGAACACGGCAGCGTGCCCGCCGGCCGCCCCGGCCAGCTCGGTGTAGGTGACCTCGTAGGTCTCACCGAGCAGTGCCGGACGTCCGCCGTGTACCGCCGAGATCGCGCCGAAACGATTGATGATCATCGTCTCTGCCATGTCAGGAAGCGGGTTGCGCTCCACAGAGGGCAGGCAGGCAGCAATCGACGAATGTGATCATTGATCCCCCCCAGGACTTCACATTGGAAGCAGAATATGGCTCGATCCCTGCGCCGGAAGAGCGGCGATGAGGCTTGAGCCGAAGAGGGGACGGCACCTTGGAACCTCGGACGGAGGAAATCGTCCGATCATCCCTCTAGCGCGTAGACGATTTTCAGCGTACGTGGCCACCCACGAGTTATTTTACGGTGAAAATACTTCCAGGCCGTGGAATCTTCGCCGCAGACGGCCTCGGTGCCGCAGCTCGACCCGGTTCGCGGGGAGCCTGCTCAGACATCGTACGGCGGGCGCGGAATGGGGTCCACCATGGCGTCGAAGCCCTTCGGGAGCTGCGCGACGAGGTCGTGGAACTCCCCCACCGTCACCGTGTCGCGCAACGTGGCGAGCACCGCCACGGCGCCCACCTCGGCGACCGCTGGGTCCACCGCCGCGCGTTCGGCCACGCGGTACAGGAAGTCCACCGCGCCACCGGTGGTGGCCGTGCCGCCAGGCTCCAGATAGCCGCCCACGTCGTCCGGCAACTGCGCGGCCAGATCCGTCGCCTCGTCCGCGATGATCCGGTCGGCGAGGGTCTGCAACACCGCACGGGAGACGGTCGCGGCCTCATCAGTGGGCAACTCGGCCCGCCGCGCCACCGCCTCGACGAACAGGGGGAACCGCATCCCACCCCTCCCCTCGCCGCCGGCGGGCACCACGCCACGCGGTCGGCCCCGGCGGGTACCCGCACCCACGCCGGTCAAACGCCCCACCCACCGGGAGGCGGAAAAAGCCGGAGGGCAGTGGCCGGTCGCGTCGGTAGCATCCGCGCATGGGACCCGTCACCACCCACCCCGGCGCCTGCCCCCTGGACTGCCCGGACACCTGCGTCTGGCAGCTCACCGTCGACGACGGCCGGGCGGTCGCGCTGCGCGGCGACCGCGACCACCCGTTCACCAGGGGCGCGCTCTGCGGCAAGGTGAACCGCTACCTGGACGCGGTCAACGGACCGGACCGGCTCACCACGCCCTGGGTCCGCACCGGCCCGAAGGGCGCCGGCCGGGTCGCGTACCGGCCGGCGGGCTGGGACGAGGCCCTCGACCGGGTGGCCGCCGGGCTGCGGACGAGCATCGAACGGGACGGCCCGGAGTCGGTGCTGCCCTACTACTTCGCCGGCACCATGGGCCTGGTCCAGGGCTGGAGCATGGGGCCCCGGCTCTTCGCCCACCTGGGCGCGTCCCGGCTGGACACCACCATCTGCACGGCGGCGGCGCGGGCGGCGCTGCGCTCGCTCTACGGCGCCTCGGTCGGCTTCGAGCCGGAGTCGATCGTCGAGGCGAAACTGGTCGTCCTCTGGGGCGCCAACCCGCTCGTCACCAACCTGCACCTGTGGCCGTTCGTGCAGCAGGCCCGCGAGCGCGGGGCGTACGTGGTGACGATCGACCCGCTGCGTACCGACACGGCGGCCCGCAGCGACGAGCACGTCGCGCCGCTGCCCGGCACCGACGCGGCGCTCGCGCTCGGGCTGATGCGGCACGTCCGCGACGCCGGGGCGGCCGACGAGGCGTGGCTGGCCGCGCACACCACCGGCTGGCCGGAGCTGGCCGCCCGGCTCGACGACTGGCCGGTGCAGCGGGCCGCGGCCGAGTGCGGCCTGCCGGTCGAGACGGTACGCCGCCTCGGCGACCGGATCGCCACCACCCGCCCGACAGCGGTACGGGTCGGGCTGGGTCTGCAACGGCACCACGGCGCCGGGCAGGCGATCCGGGCCATCTGCGCGCTGCCGCTGGTCACCGGCGACTTCCGGTACCCCGGCGGCGGGGCGCTGGTGACCACCAGCGGTCACCACCCGGTGGACAACGGCCCGGTGATCCGGCCGGCCGGCATGCCCGCCCCGGCGGCCCGGTCGCTGAACATGAGCCGGCTGGCCGCCGTGCTCACCGGGGAGGCCGACCCGCCGGTCACCTCGCTCGTGGTGTTCGACGCCAACCCGGCGGCGACCGCCCCGGACCAGGCCCGGCTGCTGACCGGGCTCGGCCGCGCCGACCTGTTCACAGTCGTGCTGGAGCAGCGCTGGACCGACACCTGCGACTACGCCGACGTGGTGCTCCCCGCGACGATGCAGCCCGAGCACCTGGACCTCCAGACGTCCTACGGGCACCACTACACGACGCTGAACCTGCCGGTGACCCGCGCGCCCGGCGAGGCGCTGCCGAACACCGAGATCTTCCGGCGGATCGCCGCCGCGCTCGGGATCGACCACCCCGCGTTCCGGGACAGCGACGAGGACCTGGCCCGGCAGTTGCTGGCCGGCGCCCCGATCACGTACGAGGAGCTGCGCGAGCGCACGTACGCCCGGCTCACCGGCGTGCCGGTGGGTTCCGCGCCGTACGCCGAGGGCGGTTTCCCGACGGCCGACGGGCGGGCCCGGCTGCACGACCCGGCGCTGGCCGCGCTCGGGGTGGACCCGCTGCCCGGATACACACCACCGGCCGAGGCGGCCGACGCGGAACTTGCCCGCCGGTTCCCGCTGACGCTGCTCACCCCGGCCAACCGCTACCTGATGAACTCCACGTTCGCCTCGCTGCCGTGGCACACCCGCCGCGCCGGGCCGCCCCGGGTGCACCTGCACCCGGCCGACGCGGCGGCACGCGGTCTCGCCGACGGCGACGCGGTACGCGTGCACAACGACAGGGGCGCGTTCCTCGCCGCGGTGGCCGTCGACGAGGCGGCCCGTCCGGGCCTGGCGTTCACGTACAAGGCGTACTGGGCGCGGCGCAGCCCGGGGCGGTCCACCGTCAACGCGGTCACCGGCGTCCGGGACACCGACCTGGGCGAGGCGCCCACGTTCCACGACTGCCGGGTGGAGGTCGAGCCGGTGCCGGCCGGCCTGCTGACCGCCGAGCCGCCCCTCGACGAGGTCGCCGAGCCCGTCGCGGCCGGGTGATTCGGGACCTCCGGCCCCCTCACCTGGTCTTTGCGCCCCTGCTCCGGCCCTGCTCCGCCGCCTAGCGTCGGAGGCGGACAACAGGGAGGTTCGCCATGCGTACGTGGCAGGTGCAGGACGTGATGACCAGGGACGTGGCGTCGGTACGGGAGGGCACGGCGTACCGGGAGATCGTCGACGTGCTGACCGAACGACACGTCACGGCGGCGCCGGTGGTGGACGAGACCCGCCGGGTGCTGGGCGTGGTGTCCGAGGCGGACCTGATGTACAAGGTGGAGTTCCTGGGCCAGCCCCGGGAGCGGCGGATCCTGCCGGACCGGCACCGCCGTGAGGCGCGGGCGAAGGCCGGCGCGACGCTCGCCGCCGATCTGATGACCGCTCCCGCGGTCACCGTCACGCCGGACGCGACGATCGTCGAGGCGGCCCGGCTGATGGACGCGCGCGGCGTGAAACGCCTGCCGGTGGTGAACGACCTCGGCCGGCTGGTCGGCATCGTCACCCGCGGCGACCTGCTCAAGGTGCACCTGCGTCCGGACGCCGGCATCCGGCGCGACGTGGTCGAGGAGGTGCTGTGGCGCAGCCTCGGCGTCCGCGACGGCGTGGTGGACGTGACAGTCGACAGGGGCGTGGTGACGCTCACCGGCCAGGTGGAGCGCCGGTCCACCGCGCAGCTCGCGGTGCGCCTGACCCGGCAGGTCAGCGGCGTGGTCGAGGTGGTCGACGCGCTCGGCTACGCGACCGACGACGCGCCGATGGCGGCCCTGCGTATCGGCGGCGGCACCCCGGCCGGAGTTGCCTGAGCCCGGACGGGCCCGGTGGGCGCCGGCGTACCCGGCGTCCACCGGTGTCACTCCTGGGCGAGCGCGTCCAGCACCAGCGCGGCGGTCCAGCTGAACGCAGGTGAACCGAGTCCGGTGCCGGTGTCCGGGTGGAAGTACTCGTGGCAGCCGGCCCGGTCGACCAGGTCGAGCAGCGACTCGCGCAGCCCGGTGGCCAGGTCGGCGCGGCGGTGGGTACGCAGGCCCTGCCAGAGCAGCCAGCCGGTGTTGATCCAGCTCGGGCCGCGCCAGTAGCGCAGCGGCTCGAAGTCCGGCGCGGTGCGGTCGTACGTGGGCAGCGGCCGGTCCATCCGGGCGGCCAGCCCGAAGCGCGGCGAACACGCCTCGGCCAGCAGCGCGGACACCTGCGCCGCGGGCAGCTCCGGCAGCGCCAGCGGCATCAGCCCGAGCACGGTCCGGGACGGCACGAGCCGGTCCGCGCGGACGTCGCGGGGACGGAACGTGCCGGTCACCGGATCCCAGAGCCGGGTGACGAGCGCCTCGGTGATCCGGGTGCCCCGGTCGCGGTGCGGTCCCGGGTCGGCGCCGATGACGGTGGCGATGCGGGCCAGCGCGTACTCGGAGACGCCGAGCGCGGCGTTCACCAGTGGGCACTCCACCAGGAACGGGTGCCGCCCGAGCAGTCCCTCGTCCCGGTAGCGGCCGGCCCGGTAGCTCTCCACCAGCGCGACGTAGCGCGCGTAGTCCAGGTCGGTGGGGCGCTGCGCCGCGTCGGCGTGCGCGGTGTCGTGCCGGCGGTACGCGCGCATCACCGCCTCGTCGGCCGGCACCGCGGCCAGCGGCGCGTCCCAGGCGGGGCTGTTGTCCAGACCGGACTCCCACGGGTGCACGATCGACGCCAGCCCGCCGCCCCCGGCGTCGCGTCGCCCGGTCAGGTAGCGCTGCTGCGCGACGAGCCTCGGGTAGAGCCAGCGCAGCGCGGCCACCGACGCCTCGCCGGGCGCGCGGCGGTGCACCAGCCAGGCGGCCGGGGCGTGCACCGGCGGCTGGACGATCCCGGAGGTGGCCCGGGTCGGTGCTCCGTCGGCGCGCGCCGAGTCCCAGAACTGCGGCCCGGGGAAGTACGGCCCGGCGCGCGAGGCCGGGTTGAACACGATGTGCGGCACCCGCCCGTCGACCCACTGCGCGGCGAACAGCGTGCGCAGCTCCCGCCAGGCCCGGTCGGGGCGTACGTGGGCCAGGCCGATCGCGATGAACGCCGAGTCCCAGCTCCACTGGTGCGGGTAGAGCGTGCGCGACGGCACCGTGTGGTCGTGTTCCCAGTTGGCGTCCAGGGTGGCCAGCGCGAGGCGGCGCAGCCGGGCGTGCCGGTCGGCGTCGGCGCGTACCCCGGTGGTCAGCGTCATGCGGCGGCCCGCCGGGGACGAGCCTGGGCCAGCGCGGTGGCGGCCTGGCGCAGCGCGGCGACCGGCTCGCCGCGCAGCCGGCACTCCAGCGCCAGCCAGCCGGTGTAGCCGATCGTGTCGAGTGTGGCCAGCAGCGCGCCCCAGTCCAGGTGCCCGGCGCCGGGCTGGTGCCGGTTGGAGTCGCTGACCTGCACGTGCCCGAGGTACGGCGCGGCGGCGCGCAGCGCGGCGTGCGGGTCGTCCTCCTCGATGTTCATGTGGTAGGTGTCGGCGGCCACCCGGACCGCCGGTGACCCGACCGCGCGGCACAGCTCGACCGCCTGGTCGAGCCGGTTGACCATGTGGTCCTCGTACCGGTTGAGCGGTTCCAGGAACACGGTGACCCCCTCGGCCCGGGCGTGCTCGCCCAGCGTGCCCAGGGCGTCGACGAGCACCTGCCGGTCGCCGTCGGGTGACCGGGGCGGCTCGAACGGCGGCAGCCGGCGGGAGAACATGCCCCACGCCGCCGGGGTCATCGCGCCGACGCCGCCCAGCTCGGCGATCACCGAGAGCTGGGAGCGCAGGTTGTCCACCGCGTCGCGGGAGCGGTCCGGGTCGAAGTCGCCGATGAAGTGGTCCATCTCGACGCAGACGGTCGGCATCACCACTCCGGCGGCGCGGGCGCGGCGCAGTTCCGGCAGCCGCCGGGCCAGGGCGAGGTCTCCCCGTCCGCGCAGCTCGACGCCCTGGTAGCCGAGGGAGACGGCGAGGGCGTACTTCCGGGTCAGGTCGGCGCCGGGAAGCAGTTGTTCCTGGCAGGCAAGCGGAATGTCCATCAGAACCTCAGCACCACTTGGAGGACGTCACCGTCACCGCGGTCGAGCAACGTCAGGGCGTCGGCCACCGCGCCCGCGTCGACGACGTGGCTCACCAGCGGCAGCGGGTCCACGCTGCCCTCGGCCACCAGGTCCATGAAGGTGCGTGCGATCCGCGTCCCGGACCACCGGCCGGCCGTGCCGGGTGCCGGGTCCGGCCCGGAGACCTGGGCGGCCACGAGCTGGATCCGGTTGTGGTGGAACTCCTCGCCGAGTTCCAGCCCGTGGGCGTACCCCTGGTAGAAGCCGGCGGCGACGACGCGGCCGGCGTGCGCGGTGGCCCGGATCGCCTCGTGCAGCGCCGGGTACGACCCGGACAGCTCCAGGCAGACGTCGGCGCCCCGGCCGTCGGTGGCGGCCCGCAGCGCGGCGGCGGGCGACTCGACGGCGACGTCGACCACCCGGCGGGCGCCGAGCCGGGTGGCGTACGCGAGCCGGCCGGGCATCCGGTCGACGGCCACCACACGGGCGCCGGAGAGCGCGGCCAGGCGCGTGCCGAGCAGCCCGATCACGCCCTGCCCGAACACGCCCACCCAGTCGCCCAGGTGCAGGTCACCGGCGAGCACGGCGGTCAGCGCGATGGCGCCGGGCCGGGCGAACACGGCGGCGAGCGGGTCGAGGCCGGGTGGCAGCGGATGCGCCGCCGTCGCGGGGAGCACCGCTTCGGCGCGGTGCCCCCAGATGCCCCAGACGAGCTGGCCGGCTCGATGGTCGGCGACGTCGGGGGCGACCTCGACGATCTCGCCGACCTCCTCGTAGCCGAAACCCACCACCGGGTACGCGGGCGCGGCCTGGCGGGGCACGAACATGCGGGAGCCGGCGTCCCAGTCCTTGCGCAGGCGCGGATTGCTGCCCCGGTAGAGCGTCAGCTCGGTGCCGGCGGAGATGCCCGAGTAGCGGGTGCGGACGCGGACCTGGCCCGGACCGAGCCGGTCCGTGGGGCAGGGCTCCAGGCGTACGTGCCGGGGCCCGGCCAGAGAGACAACCCAGTTGCTCATGGCGTCGCTCCGAGAGAAGTGCCGACCTCGATTCTAACCCAAAAAATGGGCATATCTGATTAGATTGATGAATCGATGGGTATTAGCGACAGGCCGTGCTCTTTCGAGAGGAGTGCCACCGATGTCATCACCCTCCACGCGGCGGCTCGCAATCAGCCTGATCCTGGCACTGGCCGGGACCGGCATGGCCGCATGCAGCGACGACGGGCAGAAATCCGACAGTTCGCAGATCACCGTCTGGAGTCTGGAAGACGTGGCGGACCGCGTCGCCGCCACCAAGGCGATCATCGCCGACTACACCGCCAAGACCGGCGTCAAGGTCAACCTGGTCACCGTCAACGAGGACCAGTTCCCGTCCCTGATCGCCTCCAGCGCCGCCGCCGGTGACCTGCCCGACGTGGTCGGCTCGGTCTCCCTGGCCGGGGTGCGCACGCTGTCCGCGAACGAACTCCTCGACGCCGACGCCAACGCCGCCGTCGTCGACCGGCTCGGCCGGGACACGTTCACGCCCCGCGCGCTGGAACTCACCGGCGACGGCGGCAAGCAGCTCGCCGTGCCGAGCGACGGGTGGGGCCAGCTGCTGGTCTACCGCAAGGACCTGTTCGACGCCGCCGGCCTGCCGGTGCCCGACACGTACGAGAAGATCGCCGCCGCGGCGGCGAAGCTGAACACCGGCGGCGTCGCCGGCATCACCGCGGCCACCTCCCCCGGCGACGTGTTCACCCAGCAGACGTTCGAGCACCTGGCGCTGGCGAACAACTGCCGGCTCACCGACGACTCCGGCAAGGTCACGCTCGACTCCCCCGAGTGCGTCGAGGCGTTCCGCTTCTACGGCGACCTGATGCGCAACAACTCGGTCAAGGGCGCCCAGGATGTCGACACCACCCGGGCCACCTACTTCGCCGGCAAGGCGGCCATGCTGATCTGGTCGCCGTTCATCCTCGACGAGCTGGCCGGGCTGCGCGCCGACGCGCGGCCGACCTGCCCGCAGTGCCAGTCCGACCCGGCCTGGCTCGCCAAGAACAGCGGCTTCGTCACCGCGATCAAGGGCCCGAACGGCACCGAACCGGCCCAGTACGGCGAGGTCAGCTCCTGGGCCGTGCTCGACGGCGCGGCCGACCCGGCGAAGTCGTTCGTGGAGTACATGCTCTCCGACGGCTACCCGCGCTGGTTCGGCATGTCCCCCGAGGGGCGCTTCCCGGTGCGCACCGGCACTCCGGAGGACAAGCAGAAGTTCCGGACCGCCTGGAACACCAGCCCGGCCGGCGTGGACACCAAGAAGCCGCTGTCGGAGGTCTACGGCGAGGACGTGCTCGCCACGCTCCGGAAGAGTCCGGACACGTTCCAGCGCTGGGGCCTGACCGAGAACCAGGGCAAGCTCGTCGGCGCGATCCTCGGTGAGCTGCCCGTACCCAAGGCGCTCGCCGACGTCGTCGGCGGCAAGTCCGACGCCCGCGCCGCCGCCGAACGCGCCCGCAAGGACGTCGAGGCGATAGCCAAGGGCGTCAATTGACCACCACCGCGCCGGAGGCCGGCCGCTCCCCCGCACCGGAGCGACCCCGCCGACCCGGCCGACGCCCGCTGACCCTGCGCCGCCGCGAGTCCCGCGCCGGGCTCGCGCTGGTCACCCCGACCCTGCTCGTCGTGGTCGCGGTGATCGGCATACCCATCGTCTGGACCGTGGTGCTGGCCTTCCAACGGGTACGCCTGGCGACACTGCGCAAGACCGGCCTGTTCGGCGAGCTGACCCTGGACAACATCGACCGGGTGCTGCACACGCCCGGGTTCGCCGACACGCTCTGGACCACGGTGCTCTACAGCGTCGGCGGCACCGCCGGCTCGATAGTGGTGGGCCTCGCGGCGGCGCTCGCGGTACGCGGGCCGTTCCGGGGCCGCACTCTCGTACGCGCGTCGATGCTGCTGCCGTACGTGGCGCCGGTGGTCGCCATGACGTTCGTCTGGCAGGTCATGCTCGATCCCCAGCTCGGCATCGTCAACGACTGGGGGAAGCGCTTCCTCGGCTGGGATCAGCCGGTGCCGTTCCTGTCCCAGGAGTCCACCGCGCTGTGGACGGTGATCGCGTTCGAGGCGTGGCGCTACTTCCCGTTCGCGTTCCTGTTCCTGCTGGCCCGGCTCCAGGCGGTGCCCGGTGAGCTGGAGGAGGCCGCCCGGGTCGACGGGGCGACACCCACCCAGCGGTTCCGGCACATCCTGCTGCCGCAGCTCATGCCGGTGATCGCGCTGATCGGCGTGCTGCGGTTCATCATGACGTTCAACAAGTTCGACGACGTCTATTTGCTCACCGGCGGCGCGGCCGGCACCGAGGTGGTGAGCGTCCGGGTCTACCAGTTCCTCACCGCCCGTACCGACATCGGCGCGGCCGCCGCCCAGGCGGTCGTCCTGGCCGTGGTGCTGCTCGTGTTCGTGGCGATCTACCTGCGCTTCTTCGGCGCGCGACGGGAGGCGTGATGGACCGGGACCGGATCGAGACGGTCAGCCTGCGCTGGCTGCGCCGGCTGGTGATCGCCGGGTTCCTGGTGGTCACGCTGCTGCCGTTCTGGTACATGCTGGTGCTGTCGGTACGCCCGATCGAACGCCTGCTGCTGGAACCCGGCTCGCTCTGGGTGCCGTTCGGCGAGCTGACCGTCGCCACGTACGCGGAGGTGCTGAAGTCCGTCTCCGACGGCGGCCAGGGCTTCCTCACGTTCATCCGCAACAGCGGCCTGGTGGCGCTGGCCGCCACCGCGCTCACCCTGGTGATCGCCATTCCCGGCGCGTACGCGGTGTCCCGCCTGCGGTTCTTCGGCCGTCGGCAGGTGAGCGCGCTGTTCCTGGCGGTCTACCTGTTCCCGTCGATCGTCATCGCGATCCCGCTGTTCGTGGTCTTCACCCGGGCCGGGCTGCGCGGGTCGCTGACCGGGCTGGTGCTCGTCTACATCTCGCAGACGCTGCCGGTGTCGGTCTACATGCTGAAGAACTACTTCGAGACCATCCCGATCAGCCTGGAGGAGTCCGCGGCGATCGACGGCGCCGGCCGGCTCGGCATCATCCGCCGGGTCAGCCTGCCGCTGGCCGCGCCGTCGGTGATGGCGGTCGCGCTGTACGACTTCATGATCGCCTGGAACGAGTACCTGTTCGCGCTGCTGTTCCTGGTCGACCGGCCGGACCGGTGGACCGTGTCGCTGGGGCTGTCGCTGCTCGCCGACGGCGTCGAGGTGCCCAAGACCGTGCTGATGGCCGGCTCGGTCATCCTCACGCTGCCGATCGTGGTGCTGTTCTTCGCCGGGGAACGCCTGCTCACCGAGGGACTCACCAGCGGAGCCGAGAAGGGGTGAGCGTCCGTGCCAGGATGATCGGGTGCGAGCATCACGGGAGGACCGGGCCGGTGCGCGGGCGGCCCGGCTGCTCACCGAGGCGCTCGCCCCGACCGTCCTGGTCACGGCGCTGCCGCTGATCGCCGCCGCCCGGGTCAGCCGCTCGGCGGGTCAGTTCGTGCTCTGGGGCGGCATCGCGCTGACGTTCTGCGCCGTCATCCCGATCGGCGTGCTCGTGCACGGCGTACGCCGGGGGCGGCTCACCGACCGGCACGTCGGCGACCGCACGCAGCGGGCCCGGCCGCTGTCGATCGGGCTGGCCTCGGTGGCGGCCGGGTTGCTGCTGCTGGCCGCGGTACGCGCGCCCGCCGAGCTGTTCGCCGTGATCGTGGTGGTCTTCGTGGTCGGCGCGGCCTGCGCGCTGGTGAACCACTGGTGGAAGCTGAGCATCCACGCGGCGGTGGCCGCCGCGACCGTCGCCGTGCTGGTGCCGCTGGCCGGCCCGGCCGCGAACGTCGGCTGGGCGCTCGTCGCGGCCGTCGGCTGGTCCCGGGTACGGCTCGGTGACCACACCTGGCCGCAGGTGCTGGCCGGTGTCGCGCTGGGCGGGCCGCTCGCCGCCGGCACGTTCCTGGCGCTCGCCTGACCCGCTGGCGCAAGATCAGCTACGGTGGCCTCATGGGCAAGCCGACCCGCTGGGTGACCGACACGAAGCCCGGCCACTCGCAGTGGTACGTGGACCGCTTCCGCCAGCTCGCCGCCGAGGGCGCCGACCTGGCCGGTGAGGCGCGGCTGCTGGACGCGCTCGTGCCGCCGGGCGCGCGCGTCCTGGACGCCGGCTGCGGCACCGGCCGGGTCGCCGGCGCGCTCGCCGCACGCGGGCACGACGTGGTGGGCGTGGACGCCGACCCGGCGCTGGTCGAGGCGGCCCGCGCCGACCACCCCGGCCCCCGCTTCCTGGTCGCCGACCTGGCCGAGCTGGACCTGGCCGCGCAGGGCGAGGCGGAGCCGTTCGACGCCGCGGTGCTGGCCGGCAACGTGATGGTCTTCGTCGCCCCCGGCACCGAACGCGACGTGCTGGGCCGCGTCGCCGCGCACGTACGCCCGGACGGCCTGGTGGTGGTCGGCTTCGGCACCGACCGCGGCTACCCGGTGGCCGACCTGGACGCCGACGCGGTCGCCGCCGGGCTGCGCCCCGAGCACCGCTTCGCCACCTGGGACCTGCGGCCCTGGCGGGACGACGCCGACTTCGCGGTGACGGTGCTGCGCCGCCCCGCCGGCTGACCCTTCTCCTGCCGACCAGGGCTCACGCGGGCGCGGCGACCGTGCGGGCGGCCTCCGGGTCGAGCGGGCTGCCGGCCGGCAGCAGGTCCACCAGGCCCGCCGGCAGCCGCGCCGGGCGCACGCCCGGGTACCCGAGCATGCCGGGCACCTCGGCACCGGTCAGCGCGTACCGCCGGCCCAGGTCGGTGACCACGCAGATCGCGCCGCCGGTCGCGCCCGGCGCGGGTACCGCCTCCACCAGCGCGCCGCGTCCCGGCTCGACCACCACCTCGTCGGCGAGCCCGGCCCGGCCGCCCGGTGTGCGCGCGGCGGCGGACTGGTCCGGCGCGGTGACGCCGAGGCGGAGCTCGCGTACGCCGGTGTCGTCGCCGGCCCGCGCGCAGAGCGCTCCCTCCGCGGCGGCCAGCCGGGGCGGTACGGCCGGCGGCGCGGTCGGCCCGCCGGGCACCAGACCGGGCAGCTTGGGCAGCGCGGCGAACCGGCCGAGCGTGATCGGTTCCGGATCCCGCTGGCCGGTGCGGGCCAGCAGCAACGCGGCCTGCAACTCGGTGATCGCCGCCAGCCCGCCCCGCTGCGCCACCGCGTACTGCCGTCCGCCACCGGAGTTGCGCACCAGGTAGACGTCGCCCACCGCCGCGCCGGTGACCCGCTCGGACGGCTCACCGAGGTCGTCCACCGGTGGCGGGGCCAGGTCGGCGCCGGCCGGGAGCGTGTTCAGCAGCGCCGCCGCCACCGGCACCGCCCGTTCCCGGGTGGCGGCGAGCGCGGCGAGCACCCGGTCGGTGTCGCGCAGCAGGTAGCGCCGGTCGTGCCAGAGCAGGTGCAGGCCGCCGTCCGGATGCCGGGCGAGCAGGCCCTGGTCGCCGAGCGCCCGGCCGCCGGTGACCTCCCGCCCGATCAGCAGCACCGAGCGGGCCTCGCCGCGCCCCGCCGCCGGCCGCCCGGTCTCCGCGCGCCCGGCCTCGTCGCCCGTCACCGAGCAGAGCGTCCAGGCTTCGCGGACGAGCCGGTTCGACGCGGGCAGCGAGTCCGGCGCGTCGGCGATGCCGAGCGGCAGGCCGCGCGGCACCCCGTCGATGGCGCGGCGGCTGACCAGCACCGTCTTCGGGCGCTCCGCGCCGATGATCAGCAGGGCGGAGGCGTAGTTGAGGACGGGGTGCAGCCTGTCGTCGCGGTAGACGAACCGCGCACCCGACTCCTTCTCCACGATCACCGCGCCGGTCTCGCGCCACGAGTCACCGCCGCCGGTGAACAGGCCGTAGAGCGCGACGCCGCCGAGCGCGATCGCCGCGACCAGGACGCTCGCCAGACCCGCTCCGGCCAGCCGGCGGAACGGCGACTGCGGCGGGTCGGTCTCCCGCATGACGAGCGCGGCGACCGTCCGCTGGACGGTGAACTGGTACGAGTGCAGCTGGTCCTGCCGCGACGCCATCTGATCCCTTCCCGCCGGGATGGTCGGCGCACAGGATAAGCGCTCCGTCGATGCCCCGGCGACCCTCCGTGTCCTCTCTCGCCCCATCCCTCCCTCGCGATCTTGCACTCACCGCCCCGGCAAACCGGTCACAACGGGCACACCGCGGGCACCAAGTGCAAGATCGGCGAGGCGGGGCGGGAGTAGTGGCGGATGGGGTACCCCCTGGGGTATGTTTGCGGGCAGGAGGTATGACGTGAATCTTCGACCGGAGATGACAGGCGAGGCGCTGACCCGGCTCAAGCGGGCCCGGGGGCAGCTCAACGCCGTCATCGAGATGATGGAGAACGGCGAGGACTGCCGCGCCGCGCTGACCCAGCTCGCCGCGGTCTCCAAGGCCATCGACCGGGCCGGCTTCAAGATCATCGCCTCCGGCATGCGCTACTGCGACGCCGCCCGCCAGGCCGGCGAGGAGCCGGAGATGACCGAGGAGGAGCTGGAGAAGCTCTTCCTGTCCCTCGCCTGACGGCGTCCGCCTGACCGACTGAGTCCCGCCCGGGTCGCGTGATCGCGACGCGGGTGGGTAAACACCTGCCTGGAGACCCCAGGCCGCAGACTGTCCCGCATATACCCCCCGGGGTATGTAGGCAATGAGAGGAACCGGCATGACCCTCGACGTGTCCGTCATCGCGAGCTCCTCGCTCGGCGACCGCAGCTACCTCGCCTCTGACGGCCGGGTCGCGATCGTGGTCGACCCGCAGCGCGACATCGACCGCATCCTGTACCTGGCCGGCGCCGAGGGCGTGCGGATCACCCACGTGGTCGAGACGCACATCCACAACGACTACGTCTCCGGCGGCCTGGAACTGGCCCGGATCACCGGCGCGCAGTACCTGGTGGCCGCCGCCGACACGGTCGAGTTCGACCGGACCCCGGTGTCCGACGGCGACACCGTGCCGGTGTCGGACACGATGCGGCTGCGGGTGATCGGCACCCCGGGCCACACCTTCCACCACCTGTCGTACGCGATCGACGAGGCCACCGACGGCGGCTGGACGCCGGCCGGCGTGTTCACCGGCGGCTCGCTGCTGTTCGGCACCACCGGCCGCACCGACCTGCTCGGCCAGCAGTACGCCCACGAGCTGGCACACCACCAGCACGCCTCGGCGCGCAAGCTGGCCGACCTGCTGCCCGACGGCGCACAGGTGTGGCCCACGCACGGCTTCGGCAGCTTCTGCTCGGCCAGCCAGGCCGACGCGCCCGAGTCGACGATCGGCCGGGAGAAGGAGGCCAACCCGGTGCTGCGGCTGGCCGCCGACCAGTTCGTCACCGAGACGCTGGCCGGTCTGGACGCCTACCCGGCGTACTACGCCCACATGGGCGTCGCCAACGCCGCCGGTCCGGCCCCGGTCGACCTCACGCCGGTGTCCCGCGCCGACGCCGGCGAGCTGCGCCGTCGCATCGCCGCCGGTGAGTGGGTGGTCGACCTGCGCCACCGCAAGGCGTACGCGGCCTCGCACCTGGCCGGCACCGTCAGCCTCGGCCTGGACGGGCCGATGTCGACGTGGCTCGGCTGGCTGATCGACTGGGGCGTGCCGATCACGTTCCTGGCGCAGACGCCGGAGCAGGTCGCCGACGCCCAGCGGGAACTGGTCCGCATCGGCATCGACCGTCCGGCCGCCCAGGCCACCGGCGAGCCCGAGCAGTGGACCGCCGACCCGTCGCAGCTACGTCAGCTGGCGGTGGCCGACTTCGGCGCGCTCGCCGCCGCGCAGGCCGGGAACACTCCGGCCGGGCTGCCCGAGCCGCAGGTCGTCCTCGACGTGCGGATGACCAACGAGTGGAAGGCCGGGCACATCGACGGCGCGGTGCACGTGCCGCTGCCGGACGTGCCGAAGCGGCTCGCCGACATCCCCGCCGGAACGATCTGGGTGCACTGCGGCTCCGGCTACCGGGCCACCGCCGCCGCGTCCCTGCTCGCCAACGCCGGCCGGGACGTGGTGCTGATCGACGACGCGTACGCGCGGGCCGAAGAGGCCGGCGTACGCATGGCGCCCACCGCCTGACCTCTCCCCGAGCGTCCGGCCGGCGTGTCCCCACGCCGGCCGGCGCCGGACCCTGCCCGAAAACAGTCAAGGAGACAGAGCATGACCACGACCACCCCCACCACCATCGACGCGGCGACCCTGCGCGAGCTGATCGCCGCCGGCCGTACGCCCCGGATGCTCGACGTGCGCACGCCCGGTGAGTTCGAGGCGGCGCACATCCCCGGCGCGTACAACGTGCCGCTGGACCTGCTCCGGGAGCATCGCGCGGAGCTGCGCGGCCACCTGGACGAGGACGTGGTGCTGATCTGCCGCTCCGGCGTCCGGGCGAGCCAGGCCGGCCAGGCGCTCGGCACCGTCGGCCTGCCCAACGTCAAGGTGCTCGACGGCGGCATGCTGGCCTGGCAGGCCACGAACGCCCCGGTCAACCAGGGCCGGGCCCGGTGGGACCTGGAGCGCCAGGTACGCCTCGTCGCCGGCTCGATCGTGCTCGCCGCGATCGTCGCGTCGGTGTTCGTGCCGGGCCTGAAGTGGGTCGCCGCGTTCATCGGCGCGGGTCTCACGTTCGCCGCGCTCACCAACACCTGCGCCATGGGCATGCTGCTGAGCAAGCTGCCGTACAACCGCGGTGCGAGCTGCGACCTCGACACGATCGTGGGGCAGTTGCGCGACGGGAGCCGCAGGTGACGACGCTGGCGCTGACGCTGGCCGGCGCGGTGCTGATCGGTGTGACGCTGGGCCTGCTCGGCGGCGGCGGGTCGATCCTCGCCGTGCCGCTGCTGGTCTACGTCGCCGACCTGCCCGCCAAGGAGGCGATCGCCACCTCGCTGCTCGTCGTCGGCGTGACCAGCGCCGTCGCCGTGCTGCCGCACGCCCGCGCGAACCGGGTCCGCTGGCGTACCGGGCTCGTCTTCGGCGTGGCCGGCATGACCGGCGCGTACGCGGGCGGCCGACTGGCCGAGTTCGTCCCGGCGGGCGTCCTGCTCACCGCGTTCGCCCTGATGATGCTCGCCACCGCGGTCGCGATGCTCCGGGGCCGCCGGTCCGCCGAGGGCCGGCCGGCGCCGTGCGAGCTGCCGATGCTGCGGGTGATCGTCGACGGTGTGGTGGTCGGTCTGGTCACCGGTCTGGTCGGCGCGGGCGGCGGCTTCCTGGTCGTACCCGCTCTGGCCCTGCTGGGCGGGTTGCCGATGCCGGTCGCGGTCGGCACCTCGCTGGTCGTCATCGCGATGAAGTCCTTCGCCGGTCTGGCCGGCTACCTGTCCAGCGTGCAGATCCACTGGGGGCTGGCCGCCGGGGTCACCGCCGCCGCCGTCGTCGGCAGCCTGCTCGGCGGTCGGCTCGCCGGCCGGATCCCGGCCGACCTGCTGCGCCGGGGATTCGGCTGGTTCGTCGTGGTGATGGGCGTGTTCGTGCTCGCGCAGCAGTTGCCGCCGGTCTGGGGACTCGCCGTGGGAGCGCTTGCCGTGGCCGGTACGGTCACCTTGGCGGTGTGGGGCCGCCGAAGGAGGGAACACAGTGGACAGCAGCGCCTGGGACAGCCGGTACGCCGACACGCCCGGACTGGTGTGGAGCGCTGAGCCCAACCGTTTCGTGGTCGAGTCGGTCACCGGGCTGACCCCCGGCTCAGCGCTGGACGTCGCCGCCGGCGAGGGACGCAACGCGGTCTGGCTGGCCGGTCAGGGCTGGCGGGTGAACGCGGTGGACTTCTCCGCGGTGGCCGTGGACCGGGGGCGGGAGCTGGCCGCCGCGCGGGGCGTGACGGTCGACTGGCGGGTGGCGGACGTGACCGCGTACCGGCCGGTGCCGAACAGCTACGACCTGGTGCTGATCAGCTACCTGCACCTGACCGCGCCGGCGTTCGCCGGGGTGCTCGCCGCGGCGAAGTCCGCGCTGCGCCCCGGCGGCACGCTCGTGGTGGTGGGCCACGACCTGGCCAACCTCTCCGGCGGCATCGGCGGCCCGCAGGACCCGGACGTGCTGCTCACGCCGGAGTCGGTGGTCGACGGGCTGGCCGGGCTGCGTGTGCAGCGGGCCGAGACGGCCCGCCGGCCGGTGCCGGCCACCGACGGCGGCACCGTCGACGCGCTAGACACCGTCGTGGTGGCCACCCGCCCCGCCGACTGACCGCCGTCCGCCGCGGTTCCGCCGGGCCGGGCCGGGACCGGCCGGTAGCATCCGGGGACGGATCGGCGGAGAGGACACCGGGTGGGCGCGCGTTTCGAGGAACTGGCCTGGCGTGAGACGCCGATCGGCGAGATCAGCCTGCGGCGGCGCCGTGACCCGGCGCTGGACGCCGAGGTGTACGAGGTGAAGCTCGACGACGAGTACCTCATGTCCAGCGCCTTCCCGGTCGCGGAGATCGAACTGGCCCGGCTCGGGCTGGCTCCGCTGACCGGTGACGCGCTGGACGTGGTGGTCGGCGGGCTCGGCCTCGGCTACACCGCGCGTACCGCGCTGGAGGATCCGCGGGTGCGGTCGCTGGTGGTGGTCGAGGCGATCGAGGACGTGATCGACTGGCACCGGCGGGACCTGCTGCCGTTCGCCGCCGGTCTGGCCACCGATCCGCGTACCCGGTTCGTCCGGGCGGACTTCTTCGCCGCGGTCGCCGGCGGCGGCCTCGACCCCGACGAGCCAGGGCGCCGCTTCCACGCGGTGCTGCTGGACGTGGACCACTCCCCCCGCCAGGTGCTGCACCCCAGCCACGCCCCGTTCTACACGGTCGACGGGCTGCGCCGGCTGGCCGCGCTGCTGCATCCGGAGGGCGTCTTCGCGCTCTGGTCGAACGACCCGCCCGACACGGCGTTCCAGCGCACGCTCACCGAGGTGTTCCCCACCTCGGTGGCGCACGTCGTCCGGTTCCCGAACCCGTTGCAGGGGCGGGAGGCGGCGAACACCGTGTACGTGGCCCGGCACTGATCCACCCGGCGGCGCATGGCCGCCCGACCAGCGGGAAAGCGCACGGCCCACCGTACGACGGGAGGCTGGGACATGCGCGCGTTGCTCTGGGTGGTCGGCGTGGTCGCCGGTGTGCTCATCCTGCTCGGGCTGCTGCTGGAAGCGGTCCGCTGGCTCGTCATCATCGGCGTGATCGCGCTCGCCGCGGTGATCATCTTCGCTATCGTGAAGGGTCGGCAGGTGGTGCACCAGCATTCGACCCGCCGACGCTGACCTGCGGAGAGTGTGACCCACCCGGCAACCTACGTAAGCGTAGGTTACCCGGCGGTTAAGTTAGGCTGGGGGCGTCATCCGCGCGACGAGGAGTAACGGCGATGGACGCGACCGCCCAGCGACCCTGGACCCGTAGCTACGCACCCGGCGTGCCGGCCGAGATCGCCGAGCCGGACGGCTCACTCGTCGACCTGCTCACCGAGGCGGCCGGGCGGTTCGGTCCCCGGGTCGCGCTCGACTTCTACGGCGCCACCACCACGTTCGCCGAGCTGGCCGACCAGGTGGCCCGCGCCGCCGAGGCGCTGCGCCGGCTCGGCGTCGGCCCGGGCGACCGGGTGGCTCTGGTGCTGCCGAACTGCCCGCAGCACGTGGTCGCGTTCTACGCCGTGCTGCGCCTCGGCGCGGTGGTCGTCGAGCACAACCCGCTCTACACCGCCGACGAGCTGGACCGGCAGCTCACCGACCACGGTGCGACGGTCGCGATCGCGTGGGACAAGGTCGCGCCGCTGGTGGCGGGACGCGGCGCCGTGCGTACCGTGGTGGCGGTCGATCTGACCGCGGCGCTGCCGCGGCTCAAGCGGTGGGCGCTGCGGGTGCCGCTGCCGAAGGTCCGCGCCGCCCGCGCCGCGATGACCGCCCCCGCGCCCGGCGCGCTGGCCTGGTCGGACCTGGTCGCCGCCGCCGGGCCGCTGCCCGCCGGGCATCCCGCGCCGGAGGCCGGTGACGTGGCGCTGCTGCAGTACACCGGCGGCACCACCGGCGAGCCCAAGGGCGCCGTGCTGACCCACCGCAACCTGCGCGCCAACGCCGCGCAGGGCCGCGCCTGGGTGCCGGGCCTGCGCGACGGCGCGGAGACGGTGTACGCGGTGCTGCCGCTGTTCCACGCCTACGGGCTGACGCTCTGCCTCACCTTCGCCGTGAGCATCGGGGCCACACTGGTGCTGTTCCCCCGCTTCGACGCCGACCAGGTGCTCGACGCGGTCCGCCGCCGCCCGCCGACGTTCCTGCCCGCGGTGCCGCCGGTCTACGCGAAGCTCGCCACCGCCGCCCGCGAACGCGGCGTCGACCTCACCTCCATCCGGTACGCGCTCTCCGGCGCGATGTCGCTGCCACCGGCCACTGTGGAGCTGTGGGAGCAGGTGACCGGCGGCCTGCTGGTCGAGGGGTACGGGATGACCGAAACGTCACCGATCACCGTCGGCAACCCGGTCGCGCCGACCCGCCGCCCCGGCACCGTGGGCGTGCCGTTCCCCTCCACCGACGTGCGCATCGTCGACCCGGAGGACCCGAGCCGCGACCGCGCGCCCGGCGAGGCCGGTGAGCTGCTGGTCCACGGCCCGCAGGTGTTCTCCGGCTACTGGCACCGGCCCGAGGAGACCGCCAAGGTGCTGCTGCCGGGCGGCTGGATGCGTACCGGCGACATCGTCACCATGGACGCCGACGGCTTCGTGACGGTGGTCGACCGGATCAAGGAACTGATCATCACCGGCGGCTTCAACGTCTACCCGTCCGAGGTGGAGGAGGCGCTGCGCCGCGTTCCCGGCGTACGCGAGGCCGCCGCCGTGGGGATGCCCACCGACGACGGCGAGGAGGTCGTCGCCGCGGTGGTGGTCGACCCGGCGGTGGCCGGCGACCCGGAGGCGATCCGGACCTCGTGCCGCACCCACCTGGCCGGTTACAAGGTGCCACGCCGGGTCGTGATCGTCGACGAGCTGCCGTACTCCCAGATCGGCAAGATCCTGCGCCGCGAGGTCCGCGAACGGCTGCTCGCCGACCGCTGACGCGGGCCGCCCGTTTGCCGTCATGGCGGCAGGGGTAGACGAGCATCCATGGTGGACTCACGGGGTAAGTCAGTCGGTCGTTACGTCATGCGCCTGGTCGGCGGCGTAGCCGTCGTCCTCGGCCTGCTCGGCATCTTCGGCACGCTCGCCGACGGCAACCTGGTCGGGATCGTGCTCAGCCTCGTGTTCATCGGAGGCGGGGTGTTCCTGCTCAAGCGCTCCGGCCCGGACCGGCGGCAGGACTCCGTGCCGCGCGCCGCGCGCTGACAGCACCCGGCCACGCCGGTCAGCGCGCTGCGCCGGACGTGTCGGTGCCGGCGCCTACGCTGTGGCGATGGTCGACAGACGTCAGGTGATGGCCTTCCGCGTGGGCGCCCAGCAGCTCGACCGGGCCGAGGGCTCGCTCGCCGACACGGCCGTGCTCGACATCGGCGTGCAGGACACCGGCCCCGACGGCGGCCGGTGGGCGCTCGCCGCGCGCGGTGTCGACGTGGCTCCGCTGACCGGCGACGACGTGGTCATGCTCTGGACCGTACGCGGCGCCCCGCACCTCTACCGCCGTGCCGACGTGGGCGCGGTGGCCGCCGCGGTCGAGCCGTTCTCCGACGCCGACGCGGGCAAGCGCATCTACGACGCGGCGAAGCCGTTGAAGGCGGCGGGCATCGGCATCGTCGCCGCGCTCGACGAGGTGGCCGCGCGGATGCGGGAGATCGTCCGCAAGCCGACGGTCAAGGGTGAGGTCTCCGGGCGGCTCGCCGAGGTGATGCCGAAGCCCTACCTGCGGTTCTGCCGGCCGTGCAACGCGACCCACCTCTACGAGATGCCGTTCCGGCTGGCCGCCGTGCGCGCCGGCCTGGAACTGCGGCTCGACACGTCGCCGCCGATCCTGGAACGCATTCCCCGATTCCGTCCGGCCGACGCGCCCGGCGACCGGTTCGACCTCGTCCGCGCCTACCTGCGGCTGCTCGGCCCGGCCACCCCGAAGCACGTGGCCGACTACCTCGACGCCCCGGTCAAGGAGGTCAAGGCTCGCTGGCCCCGCGACACGGTCGAGGTGAGCGTTGACGGCGAGACGCGCTGGCTGCTCGCTGCCGACGAGGCCGCGCTGGCGTCGGCCGAGACGACGGCGACGTGCCTGCTCGGCCCGTTCGACCTGTTCCTTCAGGCGAAGGACCGGGCGACGCTGGTGCCGGACGCGGCTCGCGTCAAGGAGCTGTGGCCGGTGCTGGGCCGCCCCGGCGCCGTGCTGGCCGACGGTGAGCTGGTCGGCACGTGGCGGCCCCGCAAGTCGGGCCGGACCTTCACCGTCGCCGTTCAGCAGTGGCGCAAGCTCACCGGCAGCGCACGCGACGCGGTGGTCGCGGAGGCCGAGCGCCTGGCCGCGTACCGGGGCGTGCCGCTGGCCGGCGTCGACTTCGCCGGCTGACCGTCTACGGTGTCCGGCCGATCGCCGTCCAGGCCGAGGCCGGGACCTCCATCGGCCACCGCTCGCCGAGAAGTGACGCGCACCGGTCGCGCAACGCCGCGCGGCCCGCCGCGTCGAGCCGCTGGACGTGGTCCCCGGCCGGGCCCACCCCGAGCGTGTACGGCTCCCACCACTGGTCGAAGCTCGCGAAACTGGTCCGGACGGTGAGCATCGAGGACCGCACGTCCCGCAGCCCGGCGGCGGTGAACAGCTCGGCGAGGTGCTCCTCCCGCGCCCCGGCGAGCCCCGACTCGTCGTGCGCGTCCGGGTCGAGCGACCGGACCGCCTGCCAGAACACGGTCAGCGGCCCGCGACCGCCCGCGTGGTCCCACACGCAGGCCGCCACCACGCCCCCGGGACGGGTCACCCGGGCCATCTCCCGCAGGCCGGCGACCGGGTCCGTCATGAAGTGCACGACGAGCTGAGCGAGCGTGACGTCGAAGCCGCCGTCGGGGAACGGCAGCAGCTCGGCCGACGCGCGCCGGATCTCGGCCCCCGGGAGGCGCACCCGGGCCGCCTCGACGAACGGCGCCGACGGGTCGACGGCCGACACCGCGTCGGGCCCCAGCCGTGCCACCAGCTCCGCGGTCAACGCGCCGGTCCCGCACCCGACATCAAGCGCCCGCAGCCCCGGCGTGACACCCGCGGCGTCGGCGAAGCGCACCGCCAGCGGCTCGGCGAATCGACCCATGAAGCGGCCGTACGCGGAAGCGTCCACATCGAAGCTCACCGCATCAGGCTAGCAACGCTCGTGCCATGATCATGCCCATGATTGTCTGGCTCAACGGCGCTTTCGGCGTCGGCAAGACGACCACGGCACGGCTGCTCACGAGCGCGCTGCCGGACGCGCGGCTGTTCGACCCGGAGTTCCTCGGCTCGATGCTCACCGCGTTCGTCACCTCCCCCACCGGCGACTTCCAGGACCTGCCGCTGTGGCGTCACCTCGTCGTGCAGACGGTCACCGGGCTGGACCGTCACCACCCGGGCGTCTGGATCGTGCCGATGAGCCTGCTCGACCCGGCGTACCGCGCGCAGATCCTCGGGGGCATCCGCGCCGCGGGGGTCGACCTCCGCGAGGTGGTGCTCACCCTGCCCGAGGGCCGGCTGCGGGCCCGGATCGACGCCGACCAGGTCGAGGTCGGCGCGCGCGCCTGGCGGCACGACCACGTCGCCCGGGCGCTCGCCACGTTCGCGTCGGTGACCGACGCCCGTCTGGTCGACGCCTCCGCCCCGCCCGAGCAGGTGGCCGACGCCGTCGCCGCGCACGTGCGCGCCGAAACTCGCTGTCGGGCCTCCGGGCACGGTGGTAGACAGCCGGGGTGACCGAACCCCTGACGTTTTCCGATCGGCTGCGGCTGATCGACGACCGGGCGGCCGCGTTCCGGGAAGCGGTCGCCGCCGCGCCGGACCTCGACGCGCCGGTGCCGACCTGCCCCGAGTGGACGCTGTTCGACCTGGCCCGGCACATCGGTGAGGGACGCCGCTCGTGGGCGGCCACCGTCGCCGCCGGTCCCGAGGCGTCCGGGCGGGCCGCGCCGGACGGGCCGGGCGCGCCCCGGGAGCGTACGGCGCTGCGGGACTGGCTGGCCGAGTCCACCCAGCGGCTGCTGGTCGCGCTGCGCGACGCCGGCCCCGATCGTGGCTGCTGGACGTGGTGGGACACGTCGCAGTCGCCGCAGAACTGCGGCGCCGTCGCCCGGCACCAGCTCCAGGAGATCGCGGTGCACACCTACGACGCCCAGCTCACCGTGGGCGCGCCGCAGCCGGTGCCGGTCGAGGTGGCCCTCGACGGCGTGGAGGACTTCCTGTTCACCTGCTGCGCGACCACGGTGCCGTGGCCGTACGAGCCGGCCGTCCTCGACTACCACCTCACCGAGGGCGGATCCTGGCGCGTGCGGCTCTCCCCCGACGGCGTACGGGTCACCAGCCTGCCCGCCGGAGCCGATGCGGGTCCGGCCGACACCGCCGCCAGTTCCAGCGCCGGTGATCTGGTCCTGGCCTTCTACGGCCGGATACCGCTGGACGCGCTCACCATCGCGGGCGACCGGCAGGTGCTCGACCGGATCGCCGCGTGGGACCCGGGCGCGTAGGGACGGCGGCCTGACCGTGGGAGGATGGCCGGCATGCCGGGTCGTGCGTTGAGCTTCGGAGCGGCCGCGCAGGCGTACGAGCGGTTCCGGCCCGGCTATCCCGAGGAACTGGCCGACCTGGTGCTGGCGTACGCGGACCGGCCGGTCCGGACCGCCCTGGAGATCGGGGCCGGGACCGGCAAGGCGACCCGGCTGTTCGCCCGGCGTGGCATCGCGGTCACCGCCACCGACCCGGACGCCGCGATGCTCGCCGAGCTGCGCCGGCACGTGCCCGCGGACGTCCGGGTCCGGCAGGCCGCGTTCGAGCAGTTGCGCGCCGGCGAGCGCCACGACCTGGTGTACGCGGCGGCAGCCCTGCACTGGACGGACCCGGACCGCCGGTGGGAGCGGATCGCCGGGCTGCTCACGCCCAATGGCGTGTTCGCCTCGTTCGGCGGCCCGCTGCGGCTGGCCGACCCGGCGCTGCGCGACGCGGTGGCCGCGGCCCGCTCCGAGTTCGTCGCCGACGACGAGATCCCGTCGCCGGACGGCACGCCGCCGTCGGCCGGCATGCAGTGGCCCGGCACCGAGCTGCGCGCGTCCGAGTGGTTCGCCGACGTGCGCCAGTCGGAGATCGAGCGGCGGATCACGATCAGCGCCGACGACTACGTCGGTCTGCTGTCGACCGTCTCGGCCTATCTCGAACTGCCGCCGCACGTACGCGAGCAGGTGTTCCGCCGTGTCCGGGACGCCCTGCCCGGTACGGTCGAGGTCACCGCCGACGTCACGGTCCACCTGGCGCGGCGGACGTCGCGGCCCTGATCACGCGGCCCACGAGGGCCGCCAGACCGGCCCGGTCAGCGGCGGCAGGCCCGCGAAGTGGCGGATCACCGGCCGCAGCCCCGGGTGCGGGCCGGTCCGGGGCAGCATCAGGTTGATCGGGTACGCGAGCACCGGACCCGTGATCGGGATGCGGCGCAGGTCGTGGCCGGCGGGCCAGAGGTAGCGGTCCCGGGCGCCGACGAGCGTCGCCACGTCCGCCGAGTCCGCGAGCGTGTCGAGGAGCACGTCGGTGCCGAAGTTCGGCCCGGTCGCGTCCACCCACAGGTCGAAGGCGTCGGCGAGCTGCTCGTAGAACTCGCCCCACTCGCTGCCCGGCACGATGCCCGGCACCCGGAGCCGGTGTCCGCGCAGCCGGGACGGCGTGAGCGTGCGGGCGGACGCGAGCGGATGCCGGGGCCCGGCGAGCAGTTGCAGCGGCGAGTCGAAGGCGCGGACCATCCGCACCTCGGGCGGCAGCGCGGCCGGGTCGGTGACGGTGCGGAACGCGGCGTCCACGTCGCCGGCCCGGACCGCCGTGGCGACCTGCCGGGGGTCGTCGACCCGCAGCGTCACCACGTCCAGGTCCACGCCCGGGTGGCAGCGCCAGTAGTCGTGCAGGAGGACGGCCTGCGCGCTGCGCAGGCCGAGCACGTCGATGCGCGGCGCCCGCGCGCCGGGCCGGACCGCGGCGACCGCGCGGTCCGCGCCGGCCACGACGCCCCGGGCGTGCGGGAGGAACGCCAGGCCGTCGCCTGTCAGCTCGACGCCCCGGGGTGTACGGGTGAACAGGCGCACTCCCAGCTCCCGCTCCAGCGCGGCGATCCGCTTCGACACGGCCTGCTGGGTGACGCCCAGCTCGTCGGCGGCGTGCCGGAACTGCCCGAGTTCGGCCGCCCGCACGAACGACCGCACCGCCTCGCTGTCCACCGGCCCACAGTAGGCGGCCCCAGCCGATGGTTGTGGCGCGCCGGGCGGCGGTTGTTTGCTGCGGCACCAGCGCGGCCGGTCTGATGCGCGGGGCATCGGTGACGGGGGCGGGGCGTGCGGAGGCTGGGATCGGATTTCGGGTGGCTGTGGTCGGCCTACGCGGCGAGCACGTACGGCACCTGGCTGGCGTTCGGCGCGTTTCCGCTGATCGCGGTGCGGGTGCTGGATTCGTCGGCGTTCGCGGTGTCGCTCCTGGAGGCGGCCGGGCTCGCCGTGGCGGCGGTGCTGGCGGTCCCGCTCGGCCCGTGGGTGGCCCACCGGCCCAAGCTGCCGGTGATGGTCGCGACGGATCTGGTCCGGTTCGCGGCGCTGGCGAGCGTGCCGGCCGCGTACGCGCTCGGGGTGTTGTCCTACGGCCAGTTGCTCGTCGTCGCGGTGGTCTGCGGGACGGCCGGCATCACGTTCACCGCCGCGTCCGGGGCGTACCTGAAGCGCCTGGTCCGTGGTGACGGGCTGCTGGTGGCGAACGGGCGGTTCGAGGCGACGAGCTGGGCCGCGACGGCGGCCGGGCCCCCGCTCGGGGGCGCGCTCGTCGGGCTGCTCGGCCCGGTCGTCACCGTCACCGCCGACGCCGTGAGCCATCTGCTGTCGGCGTTCGCGGTGCGGCGGATCCGGGCCGGCGACACGGCGGCGCCCCGCGTCCCGGCGGGCGGCTCGCGCGCCGCCGACCTGGGCGCGGGCTGGCGGTTCGTGCGCCGCGACCCGGTGCTGTGGCGGCTGTTCCTCAACTCGGTGCTGGTCGGCGGCCTGATCATGGCGACCGCGCCGTTGCTGGCGGTGCTCCTGCTGGGTGAGTACCGGGTGGCGGCCTGGCAGTACGGGCTGGTCTTCGGCGTCTCCGCACTCGGCGGCGTGCTCGGCGCACGACTGAGCCCGCGCCTCGTGCGGCGGTACGGGCGGCGGCGGGTGATGACGGTGGCCGGCTGGCTGCGGTCGATCGTTCCGCTCGGTCTCGCGTTCACCCACCCGGGGACCACCGGACTGCTGACCGTGATCGCCGTCGAGTCGGCGCTCATCACGTGCATGGGCGTGTTCAACCCGATCTACGCGACCGAGCGCCTGCGCCGGACCCCGCAGGCGCACACCGCACAGGTCCTGACCGCGTGGAGCGTCACCGGCCGGCTCACCCAGGCCGCGCTGATGACCGCGTGGGGCGTCCTCGCCACTGTTGTCGGCCCACTCGCCGCGATCACCGCGTCCGGGGTGCTGCTGCTCGCCACGCCGCTGCTGCTGCCGACCCGTCGGCACACGCGCGACCCGGAGCCCGCACGCCCGGCCGCTGCGGTCTCCCGAACCCGGCGGCCGGACGGTCAGACCGCCAGGTAGGCGGTCAGCCGGTCGGCGAGCGGGCCCGGATGACTGAGCGCGACCGCATGGCCGCCGTCGATCTCGTCCGGAACCACGCCGAGCCGGTCGGCGGCGACCCGGCGTTGGAAGTCGGCGGGGAAGAACCGGTCGTCGCGGCCGATGAGCACCCTCGTCGGCACGGCCGGCCAGGTGGCCGACGGCCACGGCTCGTCCCACTCCGCGCTGACCTGCTGCCGGCCGTGCGCCGGCGCCTCGGCGACGATCTCGGCCGGCACGCCGTTGTAGAACTGCTGCTCCTCGCTGACCCCTTCCGGCTCGCGGTAGCCGGTGTTGCCCCACCACTCCCCCGGCTTCTCACCGGGCCGCGGGATCATCGGGGTGAGCAGGACCAGCAGCCGCACCGGCAGCCGGTCGGCGACCAGCGGCGCGGTGAACGCGCCGTACGAGTGCCCGACCACCACGAGGTCGTCGCGATTGCCGACGGCGTCGATCACCGCCTGGCGGAAGTCGGCGAACCCCGCCGACCGGTCCCCGATCGGCAGCTCCGGCACCACCGTGTCGTGACCCCGGGCGGCCAGCTCGGGAACCAGCCGATGCCAGTCCCACGCGCTGCCCCCGCCACCGTGGATGAGCACGAACGTCGTCATGCCCGGACCCTCCCACACCGGTACGACATGCGTGGCCATCAGTGCGGATACGCCCGCGGGATCCGGGTGGCCCGCAGCTCGTCGCGGAACGCCTCGATGCGGGTGACGACCTGACGCCGCCCGATCGTGTTCTCGATCCGGTCGAGGTAGAGGCAGCGGGCGGCGAGCCGGGGCAGGTCGACGGAGAAGTAGATCGCCATGAGGGGGTTGACGAACAGGTCGCCGTGGCCGGTGCGCCGGCTGAACCGTACGTCTCCGCACGCGCCGCCGGTGGCGGCGGCGATCTGCCCCTGGACGATGCTCGGCCGGTGCGGGGTGGCGGCCTGGGCGTGCGCGACCGCCTCGCGGTAGAGCACCGCCTCACGGCTGGAGCCCGGAATGGACAGCGCGCCGAGGTAGCCGCCCTCCCGGTCGAGCGCGGCCAGGTTCTCCAGCACCTCGACGTGGTTGACGCCGTCGTGCGCGTCGATGCCGAACCCGAGGCTGCTCACCAACCGCACCGGCACGTCCAGCCCGGCCACGGCGGCCAGGCTGGTGATGTCCTCCACCGGTGTGCCCAGGCCGCTCTCGTCGCCGCGCAGCAGGATGTCGGTGCCGCCGTCCACGAGCACGATCGCGTCGACGTCGAGCCGGTCGACCAGGTGCCGGTACGCCTCGCGCAGCGGCTGCACGCCCAGCGGCGGGAAGGCGTACACGGTCGACGGCAGGTCCCGGCCCGCCAGCCAGCGGGCCAGGTGCGCCTCCGGGAAGTACCAGTCGGGGCTGAGGGTGTCCGGCCGGATCGCCGCGACGTGCTCGTCCACCCACACCTGCCGGTCGAGCAGTTCCAGCTCCGAGAAGGAGAGACTGGCCAGGTGCACCCGCCTGCCGGCCTGCCACAGCGCCAGCGCCAGCGGCAGGCCGGCGTACACGTCGAAGCCGCCACCGGCGCCGGCGATCAGGACGTCACGTGCCGGGGCCAGTGCGGCGAACAGCGGCGGAACGGCCAAGGTGTACGCGGCGGTGTCGGTCACCAGATGATGATCTCCGGTCGCCTGACGGGCCGCTGTCCCGTGGCCACCCGGCCGATGGTCGGGGCCCGCTCGTTCAGACCGGGCGGCCGAAGGTGACCGCCTCCCGGACGAGCCGTGGCGCCTTCTCCGCCAGTTGCGCGTCCGGTCGCGCGCCGAGCGCGTCGTTGACGGTGGAGAACGCCAGCCGGAACGCGATGAGCGCGGTCGCCTCGAAGATCTCCCGGTCGCTCAGGCCGGCGTCGCACAGGCGTTGCGTGTCGGCCTCGATGGTGGCGTTCGGGTCCGTCACGACCCGGCGGGCCCAGTCGGCGAGCGCCGTCTCCCGCTCGGACAGGTCCGCCTCGGTGCCGCGCAGCACCGCGGCAGCGGTCGTCTCGTCGCTCATCCCGGCCAGCCGCGCGCCCCAGGCCAGCGCGCAGTACGAGTCGCCGCGGGCGGCGGCCGTGGCGGCGACCAGCACTGCCACCTCCCGTGAGGACAACGTGGACTCGGACAGCAACTCGGTGCGCGTGTTCTGGAACGACATCAGCACGTCCGGACGCCAGCACCAGACGCGGGTGAGGTTGTTGACGTAGCCGTCGGCGGCGAGGTCGTCCTCGTACGCGGCTTTCGCCGCCGGGCTCTGCGGCGGTTCGGGGAGGAAGGCGGGGTTCATGCGGGCAGTCTGCGCCACCCGGGCGTCCCCCACTGGCTGATCAACGACAGTACGATCCGCTGATGATCCGGGCGGTCTTCTTCGACGTGGGCGGGACGATTCTCGACGAGGCACGCGAGTTCGCGACCTGGGCGGACTGGCTGGGCGTTCCACGGCACACGTTCTCCGCCGTCTTCGGCGCGGTGATCGCCCGTGGCCTGGACTACCAGGAGGTGTTCCGGGCCTTCCGGCCCGACTTCGATCTCACCGCCGAACTCGCGCGCCGGGTCGCGGCCGGCGACCCGGAGTCGTTCGGCGCCGACGATCTCTACCCGGACGCGCGGGCGTGCCTGGCCGCCCTGCGGGAGCAGGGACTGCGCGTCGGCTTGGCCGGCAACCAGCCGGAGCACGCCGAGGCAACGCTGCGGGCACTGGACCTGCCGGTGGACGTGATCGGCACGTCGGCGGCCTGGGGCGTGGCGAAACCGGCGCCGGAGTTCTTCGCCCGGGTCGTCCGCGAGGGCGGCGGCGACGCGTCGGCGATCCTGTACGTCGGTGACCGGCCGGACAACGACGCCGCGCCCGCGATGGCCGCCGGCATGGCGGCGTGCCTGATCCGGCGTGGCCCGTGGGGTCACATCCTCGACCTGCCGGGCGTGGCCGACCGGTGCCTGTTCCGCATCGACTCGCTGGACGAGCTGCCGGACCTGGTCGCGCGGCACAACGGCGCGGGCGGCTAGCTAGCCGAACACGGAGACCCGGGTGCGGTGGTGGCGCGGCGACTCGATCTCGTCGACCACCGCGACCGCCAGGTCGGCGTACGACAGGTGCGCCGACGCCGGTGCCTGCTCGCCGCCGAGCCGGTACCGGCCGGTGCGAGCGCCGTCCACGTCCAGCGCGGCGGGCGGGGTGAGCACCAGCCAGTCGACTGTGGTGTCCGCCGCACGGAGCCGGTCCAGGCCGGCGGCGTGGCTGAGCGCGAACGGCCGCAACTCGGCGGGCAGGACGGCCGGGTCGTCGTAGAGGGGCCGGCCGTGCGCGTCGGTGAGCGTGGCGAACAGCCCGATCGCCACGAGCCGCGGCACACCTGAGCGGGCCAGGCCGTGCAGCAGCGCGTCGGCCGCCCGGACGAAGAACTCCGGATCGGGGCCGGCGGCGGCGAGCGCCTCCGGCCCGGAGGCCGGGCTGACCGCGTGGACGACGGCGTCGTGCCCGTACCCGATGGAGGCGACCGCCTCCGGGTCGGTGACGTCGCCGCGTACCGCGGAGGTGAGGTCGGGGTGGCGGGCGGGGTCGCGGACCACCGGGGTGACGCGGTGGCCGCGGCGGTTTGCCTCGGCGGTGACGGCACGGCCGGCGCGGCCGCCCGCGCCGAGGACGGCGATGCTGGTCATGGCGCGACGCTAGAGCGCCGGGTGCCGGTTACCGCAACGGTACCGGCGTTACGCTTTGACGGTGACGCCGCTCGATCCGGACATGTTCGATCCCGCGTGCCCGTCGCGGGTGATGCCGCTGCGGATCGGCGACAGGTGGACCGCGATGGTGGTGCTGTGCCTGGAGCACGGGCCGCGCCGGTTCACCGAGCTGCGGGTGCCGCTGCGCACGATCACGCCGAAGGTGCTGGCCGAGACGTTGCGGGCGATGGAACGCGACGGGCTGGTCACACGCACGGCCTACGACGAGAACCCGCCGCGCGTGGAGTACGCGCTGACGCCGCTGGGCCGCAGCCTGCTGACGCTCGTCGCGGCCGCCCGCAGGTGGAGCGAGCAGCACCTGGACGAGTTGCTGGCCGCCCGCCGGTCGAACGATTCGCGGACGTCGTGACGCCACCGACCGGCGCCGGGCGCGGCGGCCTGCGAAGGTTCGTCGCGAACGTGATGACGAACGTCCTCGCGAACCTCATCGCGGCGGCGATCATCTACGTGCTCGCCGCGGCCGCCGGGCTGCTCCCCCGCGACCCCGCGCTGATCCTCGCGGCGTTGTTCCTCGTCGGCCTCGCCGCAGCCATGGTGCTGCTCTTCCTCATCACCACGAACGCCTTCGCCGACAAGGAGGACATCCTCGGCGGCTGGATGGCCATCGCCCTCGGTGCGCCGATCCTCACGTCGGCCGTCACGTACGCGTTCCGGGAGCGCGATCCGGCGGCGGGGGTCGCGGGCGGGCTGCTCGGCGCGGGGCTCGCCGGCGCCGGCGTGGCGATGCTGGTCGCCGGACGGCGGCTGCGACGGGCGGCCGACCCCTCGACCGACGGCGAGCAGCGCGCGGGCGATTCGTCGTCCGAGGGCGACCAGCGGGCGGCTGAGCTGCGGGCCCGGCCGTAGCGTCGTACCCCTGGCATAGCCTTCCCGCCATGGCGAGCGAGGAGTTGGACGAGCTGATCGTGCCCGACGCGGACGCGCTGCGCGCGTGGCTGTCCGCCAACCACGACACGTCGCCCGGTGTCTGGCTGGCGCTGGGCCGCAAGGGCGGCACGATCACGACGCTGACCTGGCAGCAGGCGGTCGACGAGGCGCTGTGCTTCGGCTGGATCGACGGGCAGGCCCGCAAGCGCGACCACGAGAGCTCCTGGATCCGGTACACCCCGCGCCGGGCGCGCAGCGCCTGGTCGCAGCGCAACGTCGCGCACGTGGCCCGGCTGGAGTCGGAGGGGCGGATGACGCCCGCGGGCCGGGCCGCGGTGGAGGCCGCGAAGGCGGACGGCCGGTGGGCGGCGGCCTACGCGCCGCCGTCGGAGGCCGAGGTGCCCGCCGACCTGCTCGCCGCCATCGCCGTCGAGCCCGCCGCCCAGGCCATGTTCGACGTGCTCACCAGCGCCAACAGGTTCGCGCTCATCCACCGGCTCAACGCGGTCAAGCGCGCGGAGACCCGGCAGCGCAAGATCGGGGAGTTCGTCGCCATGCTGGCCCGGCACGAGACGATCCACCCGCAGAAGGCGAAGCCCTCGCGCACGTCGTGACGTCAGCCCCGGTCCAGCGCCCGCATCGTGTGCCGGTAGCCGACCGTCTCGTGCCCGACCACCTCGACGATCCCCGACAGCGCGACCAACGCGATCGCGGCGACGAGCGCGGTCAGGCTGGCCCGGTCGTCCGGATGGACCGGCCCGGTGGCGCCCAGCACGGACGGGACGGCGACGGCCGCCGCGAGCGGTACGAGCGACGCCACCAGCAGCGGCACGTGCGTCAGATCGTAGGAGTGCAGGAGCACGCTCCACGTCACGAAGATCATGACGAGCAGCGCGGCCGTCGGCACCGCGAGCGAGAGCGCCACCTGGAGGACGGAGAGTTTCTCCTCCTCGACCGCGCTGGTGGCGACGCGCAGCCCGGCGCCCACCGCGGCGATGGCGCCGAAGACGGGCAGGTGCGCGTAGCGCCACGCGAACGCGCGAGCAGGCCACCGTTCCAGGACGGGCCGGGAGGGCACGAGGAAGTACGCCCACCAGAGCGCGGCGGCGAGGACGAGCCCGGACGCGATGATCACGACGGCGGCGACGCTCCACCCCTGTTCCCGGATCAGCGCCCCGACGGCGGCGGTCGTGGCCGCGACCACCTCCCCGAGCGTGATCAGCGTCAGGAGGCTGAACCGTTCGGCCAGGTGACCGGCGTTCCACGGTGGGCTGCCGAGCCGCCGTTCCGTCACCACAGGCAGGACCATCTCGGCCAGGGCCAGCAGCACGAGCGCGGCGACGACGACGCCGACCGGCAGCGGGAGGATCGCGGACAGCAACCACCCGACCTGCGCGACGGCGATGGTGACCGCGTACGCGACGGTGGTCCGGCGGTGCGTCGGGTCCTGGCGGGCGGCGCGCAGCCACAGCCCGATGATGGGTACGCGCATGACGATGTAGCCGACGACCAGCAGAAGGTTGTTCGGGCTGCCGCCCTCGGCGGTGTCGTCGAAGCTCACCGGCAGCCCGAAGATGAGGATGACGACGCCGAGCATCTGGACGAGCGTCGCGCCGCGGAACAACGCGTCGTCGTTGTCGTACGCCGAGGAGAACCAGGTGAAGTTGATCCATGCCCACGTCACCGCGAAGATCGCGAACGCGTAGGCGCCGAGCGCCGCTCCCACGTGCCCGTCGCCGATGCCGTGGGCGAGTTGGTCGGCGGCGGCGCCGAACGCGACGACATACGTCAGGTCGTACAGCAGCTCCAGCGGCGTGGTGGACCGGCCCTTCTCACCGGGGTCACGACCGGTCATCGGCCGCAGCCTGTGGTACAGCTCGTGTCTCAGCCGCGGGGCCAGCTCGGCGGGTTCCCCGCTCACGAGTTGTCCCGCACGAACGCGCGCATGAGCGCGGCGCACTCGGCCGCGTGGGTCTCCAGCAGCAGGTGGCCGCCGTCGTAGATGTGCGCGTCCATCCGGTCCAGCGCGCGGTGGTACGCGAGCACCTCGTCCACGTCGAAGTACGCGTCGTGCCGGCCCCACAGCACGAGCGCCGGCGGCTGGTGGGCGCTGTGGTACGCGGCGATCTCGCCGAACCGGGCGACGTGGTTCGCGTAGTCGGTGAACAGCGCGAACTGCGCCTCGACGTTGCCGGGCCGGGTCATCCGCGCCCAGTCCAGGTGCCACGGCTCGGGCGCCTGCAACCGGCGTACGTGGTCGGGCAGCCCCGCGAGGTACTGGTCCCGGGTGCCGGCGAAGGTCAGCCAGTCCGGCAGCGCGGCGCGGGTGGCCTCGCCCGGGTCCGCCCAGTACGCCCGCGCGGTGTCCCACTGCGCGCCGAGCCCGTCGGCGTGCGCGTTGCCGCTCTGCACGACGAGGCCGCGGATCCGTTCCGGGGCGCGGGTGGCCAGGTGGTATCCGACCGGCGCGCCGAAGTCGTGCAGGTAGACGAAGAAGCGGTCCACGTCGAGCCGGCCGAGGAGGCGCTCGACCGTCCACGACAGGTTCTCGAACGTGTAGTCGTACTCGGCGGCTGTCGGCGACGAGGACATCCCGAAGCCGGGCAGGTCGGGCGCGAGCACGTACGCGACCTCGGCGAGGGCGGGCATGACCTCGCGGAACGTGTGCGACGAGCTGGGAAATCCGTGCAGCAGCAGCACCGCCGGGTCGCCGGGGCGTCCGGCCTCGCGGAGGAACACCTCCAGTCCGTCGACGTCGGCGTGCCGGTGGCGGATCTTCTGACTGGCGCGCATCACCTCATCCTGAACGCCCGGGTGCGGCCGCACGGCCGATTCGCCGCGGCCCGGGCCACGACCGGCCGATGAGCAGGGTGAGCTGGGCGTACGCTCGAACGAGCCGACGGTGGGAGGTCGCCCGCGATGATCCCGGTGCTGATCCTGTTCGGGGTTCTCCTCGGGCGCTGGTGGCGGTCGTCGCTCGTCGCCGCCGCGCTGGCCTGGCCGGCCGTGCTGGTCGCGGCCGACGTGATGGCCGTCGGCACCGGACTGCTCGGCGCGGCGGTGCTCGCGGTCGTCAACACCGGCGCCGGCGTGCTGCTCCATCAGGGAGTGCGCCTGGCCGTCCGGCGGCTACGGGCGTCCTGAGTCGGGCCGGTTCGCTACCCGGTGCCGCCGGTGTTGCGGATCATCTGCCGGAGCACCTTGAGCGTCGTGACGTAGTCCGCGTCGTCGACGCCCTCGTGGATGCGGGCGCGGATCGCCGGCGCGTGCTGCTTGAGGCGGACCCGGGCGGCCTCCCCCGCCTCGGTGATCCGCAGCCGGCCGTCGACGTCGCGGCTGAGCCAGCCGCGTTCGCGCAGCACCTCCGCCTCGGCGTCCAGGTCGTCCTCGGCCCGCAGATACGAGGCCATCGCCTGCCGCAGCTCGGGGACGGTCAGCCCGCCGCCGCCGGGCAGCAGGTCGTTCGGGGAAAGGTTGCGCAGGAGCCAGAACTGGGGCTGGGTGAAGCCGTGTTCGGCCTGCCGGGCGCGGGTGAAGGCGATCAGCGACTCGTACGCGACGCCCGTCCAGTAGGCGGCCGGCTGGCCCGCGAGTTCGGCGTCGGACAGGTGCGGCGTCGTCATGGTGGTCTACCTCCGGCAGTGGTCGGGTGAGCACGACGCTAGAACCTCAACCGCGCTTGAGGTCAAGCCTCGCGGGGCACCGCATGGCCGCCGACGCAGGCATGATGGGGCGCATGCGGGTAGCGATGGCGACCGACGCGGGGCATCCCGGCCGTACCAATGAGGATTTCGCCGGCGCCGTCCCCTGCGGCATGGTGCTGGTCGACGGCGCCGGTGGCATCTCCGGCGCGGGCGAGGTCTGCCACCACGGCATCGCCTGGTACGCGACCCGGCTCGGCGGCGCGCTGCTCGGGGCGCTGTCCGAGGATCGGAGCCTGCGCGGCGTGCTGGCCGAGGGCATCGAGCGGGTCACCGACCAGCACCGCGACACCTGCGACGTCACCCACCCGATCAGCCCGTTCGCCGCAGTGGCGATGCTCCGGTTCTCCGGCGGGACCGTCGAGCACCTGGTCCTCGGCGACGCGGTCGTGGTGGTCGGCCGGGCGGTGGGCGAGCCCGTCGTCGCCCACGATCCGCGGGAGGTGGTGATCGCCCGGTCCTTCGAGGAGCGGCTGAGGGACGTGCCCGAGGGCGGCGACGAGTACCGGCGGCTGTTCATGGAGTTGCGGGCCCGGCGGAATAGTCCCGGCGGGTTCTGGGTCGCCAAGGACGACCCCCGGGTGGTGGACGAGGCCGTCACCGGCGAGTGCCCGGCCGACGACGTACGCACGGCGGCGCTGCTCAGCAACGGCGCGAGCCGCCTCGTCGACACGTTCGGCCTGACCGGCTGGCCGGGGCTGCTGCGCCTGCTGGAGACCGACGGCCCTGCCGAGGTGGTCCGCCGGGTGCGCGAGGCGGAGGCACGCGAGGGCGTGGCCACCGACGACGCGACGGTCATCTGCCGCACCTGATTGTCGCCGTCACTGTGGACGGGAACGTCGAGAGGCGGCGCCCGGTGTCAGTCCGGCCGCCGAAGACGCTGCCATCCGCGCGACAGCAACGGCTGCCCGCGACGGAGGTCCTCCGCGCAGCGCTCCGCGGTGGTCCGTGCGAGATCCGCCTCGTCCGCTGTCATCCAGCCGTCGCGGCACGCCTCGTCGTATTCGTCCCAGTCCTCGATCTCGACCCGGCCGTCGCGCTCGTGGCGCACCGGGTCCAGTTCCAGATCGACGTACCGCCAGCCGGTGCCGACGACCTCGGGCGGGAGGCAGACGTCGATCTCGATCCGTTCGTCGGCGGGGTCGCCGACCCACCATGTCGCCCACGGACGGCCTGCCGAGAGCAACACCACGACCGGTACGGCCAGGACGCCGCACTCGTGCGGAGCGCCCCATGGTGAACCCACGGGCCCGTGCAGCCACGTCCCGTCGTCGTCCTGCCCGACCTGACGAAGGTCGAACCAGAACACCCCACCAGGGCGTTTGATCTTCTGCAGACGCACGATCTCTCCGCTCCCGCCCATGCCGTCACCCTAGGGGCACGCCGGGCAGCCCGGCTTCCCCCGCCACGGCAACCGGGGTGCGCGGGCGGGGCGCCCTCGTGTTGACTGCGACGATGGACCGTCAACGGCTGAGCAGCATCGCGCACTCGCACCACCCGATCGCGGCCCCGCTCTCCGGCGTCAACGTCAACCGGCTGCTGCGCCGGGCCGGTCGCCGGCCGGCGGCCCGGATCCTCGACCTGGGCTGCGGCGAGGCCGCCTGGGCGTTGCAGGCACTCGCGCACCACCCGGACGGGCACGCCGACGGCGTGGACCTCAACCCGCACGCGCTCGAACGCGCCACCGATGCCGCCGCCGTGCGCGGCCTCGCCGACCGGCTCACGCTGCACGAACGCGACGCCCGGTCGTACGTGCCGGACGGCGACTACGACCTGGTGCTCTGCGTCGGGTCGACGCACGCGTTCGACGGGTTCGGCGGGACGCTGGAACTGGCCGGCCGGCACGTGAACGCCGACGGCATCCTGATGGTGGGCGACGGCTTCTGGCAGGTGCCGCCGACGCCGGAGGCACTCGCGGCGCTGGGCGCGAAGCCCGAGGACCACACCGACCTCGCCGGTCTGGTCACGGCCGCGGAGCAGGCCGGCTGGACCCCGGTGTACGCGCACGTCAGCGACGCCGCCGAGTGGGACGACTACGAGTGGTCGTGGACCGGTTCGCTGACCGAGTGGGCGCTGGACAACCCGGGTCACCCGGATGCCTCCGGCGCGCTGGCCGCCGCCCGGGAGCACCGCGACCAGTGGCTGCGGGGATACCGCGGCGTGCTGGGGTTCGTGACGCTGGTGCTGCGCCGGATCTGATCGGCGCGCCACGCGGGTCCAGTCCGGGACAGGCGGGCGGGGCACTATCGTTCGGGCGTGCAGATCCGTTTCGCCGTACCGGCCGACCCCGCCTATCCGGCCCGTGTGGCCGCCGCGCTGGCCGCCGCGCGGCTGCGCCGGTTCGGCTACATCGGCGCGGGCCTCGCCGCGATCGGTGTGATCGGGTGGGTCGCCTCGCAGGCGTCGGAGCGGGGTGACCGCTTCGCGTCGCTGTGGACCGCGCTCGTCGTGGCCGGCGTGCTGTCGATGCTGTACGCGCCGTGGGTGCGGTGGCGGGCCCGGCGCCGCTCCGGCGGCTACGCCGTCGAGGGCGGCTACGACATCGACGACCGCAACATCATGATGCGCAGCGGCTCGGAGTCCGGCGGCATCGCCTGGGACGGCGTCACGCGGGTCACCGAGACCACGGACTTCTGGATCGTGTACGTGGGACGGATGCCGGCCACTGTGATCCCCCGCTGGCTGATGTCCGCCGAGGAAGCCGGGACGCTGCGCGCCTTCCTGGCGGAGCGGCAACTGCTCGACGACCGTTGACGATGTATTGATTGACTGTATATGTTGCCTCGGTGAGTGAGATGCGCGAGGCGACCTTCCTGATCCTGACCGCGTTGGCCGACGAGCCGCGCCACGGCTACGGGATCATCCAGGACGTCGCCGGCCTGTCCGGCGGTCGCGTCAACCTGCTGCCGGGCACGCTCTACGCCGCCCTGGACCGCCTGGTCGCGCAGGGCCTCGTCGAACCCAGCCACGAAGAGGTGGTCGACGGCAGGCTGCGCCGCTACTACCGGCTGCGCGCCGACGGGCAGGCCGAGCTGGCACGCCAGACCGAGCGGCTGCGGCAGCTCGCGTCCGCCGCCGAGACCCGGCTGCGCGCCCTGCGGCCCCGCACCGCCTGACCCCCACCGTCACGGCCTCGTAGGGAGAAACCCGTGCACCGCTGGCTGCTGCTGGCCTACCCCCGTGACTACCGCCGCACGCGCGGGGCCGAGATCCTGGAGACGGTACGGGACGTCGGCCCGGCCCACCGGCGCAGCCGGATGGCGGCGAATCTCGTACGCCATGGTCTGCGCGCCCGGCTGGGACGACCGGCGAGCCGTACCGTCGTGGCCTGGGCGTCGGTCTTCGCGGTGGTCTGCGGTTTGTTCGCCGCGTCGTTCGGCACCTGGCTCGCCTGGCTCGGCTCCCGTCCGCTCGACCACCGGGACCTGGCCGCCGTGGTCGGCCAGCTCTATCCGGACCGGCAGGCCGGCCACATCGACCAGGACGACCCGCCCGCCGTGTTCCTCATCTACGGGCACCCGCTCGGCGAGGATCTCCTGTCCGAGCTGCTGCTCGGCGACGGCGGCGAGTACGCACTGGCGGAGCTGACCGCGTCGTTCGACCAGACGCCGGCCGGCGGCCTCACCGACCTGCGGAAACGCCTGGACGCCGCCGGGTGGAAGCGCCACGAGCCCTTCTACGCCAACGCCTACGACTGCGTGCCCGACACCCCGCAATGCGACCCGGCGTCCATCCCCTCCGACATCACCGTGTACGCCGAACGCGGCGACCACATCCTCGCCGTGGAACTCACCGCCGACGGCTCGACGAACGTCACCCTCAGTCGCGCCACCCCCGGCACCGCCTACCCCGCCGGGCTGCTCGGCTTCGTGCTGGGCCTTGCCGGCGGCTGGGTGCTGTTCGGCTGGGCCAGCCGGCGCACCGAAGGACGGCGCCCGCTGGTGCAGGGGCCCGCGAAGATCCTGTACGGCGTCGCGATGGTGTTCTGGGCCGCGCCGATCCTGCTCGGCGCGCCGCTGATGCTGACGCACCACCTCGACGAGCCGCACCCGCGCTGGCACGTGCCGTGGGAGTGGCTCGGCCAGCCCGCCCTGTCACTGCCGTTCCTGGTCGGCACAGTCCTGCTGCTGCTCGTGCTGGGCCTGGCGGCGCTGCCGCACCGGCGCCCGGCGGCCCGTACGTTCGCCGGCGCGTCGGACCCGGGACCGGTGCTCTAGCGGCGCGCCGGGTCAGCTCGCCGGGCATCGCGTGCCGGGGGCGGGCACCGTCAGGTCGACGAGGTACCTGTCCACCACCGCCTCCGTGCAGGCGGTGCGCTGGTAGGTGCCGTGGCCCCAGCCCTCGTAGGTGACCAGACGTCCGTGCCGGCCCAACTGCCGGGCGACGTTCTCCGCCCAGGCGTAGCCGGTGCGCGGATCGTGCCGCGCGTTGAGCAGCAGCAGCGGCGTGCGGGTGTGCACGTTCAGCGCGCGCGGCGGGTTGCGGACCGGGGACGGCCAGCCCAGGCAGGTCTGCACGGCCAGCAGACCGGCGCCGTACCGGACGTCCGGGGCGACGGCCACGGCGTCCCGGACCAGGCCGGCGTAGTCGGTGTAGTCGCGCACCCGCGCCGGCCGGTCCGCGCAGAACGCCGCGACCGAGAGCGGGAGGTTCACCTCCGGTGGCGGCGTGCCGGCGTCCATGTCCCGCACGGTCGCGGCCAGTTGCGGCCAGCGCGGGCCGGCGAGCAGGCCGAGTGCCACGGCGGTGACGTCGAAGGCGGTACGGGGCGCGTACCCGCCACGGTCCGCGCGGGCCAGCACCCGCGCCCACACCGACCGCACGTCCCGTTCGTGGAGCACACAGTCCGCCGACCTGTCGCACCAGGACACGAACTCGTCGAACGAGTCCTGCAACGCGGCGGCCTGTGTCCGCACGAAGGACCGCACGTCGAGACTGTGGTCGAACACGCCTTCCAGCACGACGGCCCGCACGTGGCCGGGGTACCGCTCGGCGTACTGCTGGCCCAGCAGTGTGCCGTACGAGCTTCCGTGGAAGGACAGCCGCCGCTCCCCCAGCGCCCGCCGCAACGCGTCGAGGTCACGGACGGTGCTGAGCGTGTCGGCGTGGTCGAACACCGGGCTGGTCGGGCGGCACCTGCTCCACAGGGCCCTGTTGTAGGCCACCGCGGCGTCGAAGTCGGCCTGACCGGTCAGCGGGACGGGCGGCTTGCGCAGCACCGGATCCGGCGTGCAGACGGGCGCGGCGGTGCGGGCCACGGCGCGCGGGTCGAAGCTGACCAGGTCGAACCGGTCCAGCAGCTCGCCGCTGAACCGGTCGCCCTTGCGGATGCGCTCCACCCCCGAGTCGCCGGGGCCGCCCGGCCCGAAGACCAGCGTGCCCACCCGCCGCTCCGGCGCTCGTGCGAGCCGACGTGCCACGGCGAGTTCGAACGTCGGGCCGTTCGGCCGGGCCCAGTCCACCGGCACGCGGAGCCGGGCGCATCGCACGCGCTCGTCCGGCGGGACGTTCGGCAGGTCGTCGGCGCACTCGCCCCAGACGAGCCGCTGCGGCGGACCATCGGCGCGCGCCGCGCCGGGCAGTCCCGCCAGGACGGTGAGCGCGGCCAGAGCGACGGCCACGGTACGTCGGAACACGGCACCTCCCGGTGTGTGGATACTCGTCGATTCTTCAGCGGCGTCCCACCCGAGTCCTATACGGAAACGCCCCGATACGCCCATCGGGCCTTCTCCCCGAGTCCGCCCTGAGGGCCACATGAAGGCGACGAGTTCGCGTCCGGGGCGGCCGGGCGCTCGGAGGGACATCGGGCCTGGTCCTAGCGGTCTAGCATCGGGCGATGACGTCGTCCCTGGACCGCCTGCCGAAGATCAGCGCACCGGCCACGAGAGCGCTGACCGCCGCCGGCTACACCACGCTGCGCCGGCTCGCCGGGGTGCCGCGCGCGGAGCTGGCCCGCCTGCACGGCATGGGGCCGAAGGCGCTGGGCGTCATCGAGGCCGCCCTCGACGAGCACGACCTGCGGCTGAGCTGACGAGGTGATCGCGGTGCCGCTCGGCAGGCTCCACCACCTGATCGTCGACTGCCCGGATCCGATGACCGAGGCACGGTTCTGGAGCGCGGTCCTCGGCGACCCGATCACGTACGCGGACGACGACTTCGCCGTCGTGTCGACCAGTACGGCGGCGTCCGGGCTCGCGTTCCAGCGCGCCCCCGGGCTGACGCCGCCGACGTGGCCGGATCCGGCGGTGCCGCAGCAGATGCACCTGGACGTGATGGTCGACGACCAGGACGCGGCGGGTGCGGCGGTACTCGCGCTGGGCGCGCGGCGGTTGCCGGGCGACCACGTGTACGCCGACCCCGCGGGCCACCCGTTCTGCCTGATCCGGCGCCCCACCTGGGCGTCGCCGGTCGGCGGGCCGATGTGAATCCCGCTCTGACCGGCCACCGTTACGGCGTCTCCTGGTAGGAGATGAACTCCAGCAGGCTTCCGTCCGGGTCGCGGAAGTAGACGCTGGTCCCAGTGCCACCGGCACCCACCCGCCGGACCGGTCCCGTCTCCACCTCGACGCCGTGCCGCAGCAGGTGCGCCACCGCCTCCTCGATCGGCCCCGCCCAGACGAAGCAGACGTCGCTGTTGCCCGGGCGGACCGGGACGCGGGCGACGTTGCCGCCGAGGTCGAGACCCGGCCCGTGCACGCTCAACTGCTGGGGGCCGATCCGGAAGGCGACGCGGTCGCCGCCGACGCCGATCACCTCGGCGCCGACGACGTCGCGATAGAAGCCGGTGGCGGCCCGCCAGTCGGACACGGCGATGACGACATGGTCGAGTCCGGTGACGGGCGCCATGCGTCCCACCCTATCGGCGAGCCCCGCCGGGGTCAGGCGCTTGCGCGCCGCTACCGCAGATGCCGGGCGAAGAACCGGTTCGCGGGCTCCCCCTCGAAATGCGGTACGCCCGTGTGCCCGCCCATGTTGGCGTGCAGCGTCTTCTCCGCCGAGCCGAAGGCGTCGAACAGGTCCAGCGCCATCTGCCGGTCGTTGCCCTCGTCGTCCCATTGCAGCAGGACATGCAGCGGGATGGTGACCCGCCGCGCTTCCTCGACGATGGTGCGCGGCACGAAGCTCCCGGCGAACAGGAGCGCGGCCACGATGCGCGGTTCGACCAACGCCAGCCGTACGCCGATCGAGATCACCCCGCCGGCGTACCCGACCGGGCCTCCGACCTCGGGCAGCGCGAGGAGGGCGTCGAGCGCGGCCCGCCACTCCGGGACCGCCTTGTCGACCAGCGGCAGGACGAGCCGGTCGACGACCTCGTCGGCTACCGGCTCACCGGCTGCCAGCGCGCGGCGCAGGTCGGCGCGGGCCTGCTCGGCGGCGGCGGACGCGGGCCGGTCGCCGCTACCGGGAAGCTCGATGGTGGCGGCCGCGAAGCCCTGCGCGACGCAGCCCTCCGCCCGGGCCACCAGGCGCGGATACATCCGGCGCAGGCCGCCCGGGTGACCGAGCAGGATCAGCGGGGCCGGCGCGGACGTGGATGTGGGCGTCCACAGGAGGCCGGGGATCTCGCCGAGGGTGAACGTGCGCTCGCGGACGCCGTCGGCGAGGCGCTGTTCGGAGGTGAATCGCATGGTCGTGCCTTTCGGGAGTGCGACGGCGCTCCCGGACGACCTATCGCCCGGCCGTGACCCCCGAGGGGAGCACCCATGTCGTTACTGCGGTCACGGGTACCACCTCCCTCGTCCTCCGGCACGGCCACCGGAAAGCTAACAGCGCTCGCGGGGGCCGCCAACCGGTTTTCGCGGTTCACCGTGGCGGCCGCGGCCTGCCGGTGCCGGGTGCTCCACGCCGGATCGTCAGCCGTGCTCGAAGCCGGCGAAGACGACCGCGAGCGTGCGGGTCTGCAGGTGCTCGTCCCATCCACCGTGCAGGGCGCCCTGGCACATGCCGGCGAGCAGCGCCATCACCTCGGGTAGCCGTACCGAGTCGGCGACGGCGCCGGCGGCCTGGGCCTGTTCCAGCAGCCTGCCCACCGCCTCCTCCAGGTGGCCCACCGCGTCCGGAAGCCGGATGCCCAAGCCGGATCCGGCGAGCAGGTCGACAGCGGTCTTCTTCGCGGCGGCCTGCGCCACCGTGTGCCTGAAGAACCCGAAGAGGTCGTGCCTTCCCGCCTCCTCGACGAGCTGCGCGAGCAGTCGCTTCATGAGCGCGACGAGCAGGTCCTCCTTGGTGGGGAAATGACGGAAGACCGTGCCGATGGCGACGCCGGCCCGGCGGGCCACCTCCTCGGTGGAGGCGCGTGTGCCGAACTCGGCGAAGACCGCCTCGGCGGCGTCCAGGATGCGTGCCCGGTTGCGCTGCGCGTCGGCGCGCAAGGGCGGACCCTCTACCAAAATGAGCCTCCACTCATTATTCTCGATGACAAGTCGAGTCATCACTCATTATCTCGGAGGTCGGCATGACACCACAGGAGATCTTCGACGGCATGTGCGCCCGGTGGCTGGCGAACCTTCCCACCTTCGAGGCGGATTCGCTCGCTGACGACGTGGTGATCGAGACGCCCTTCGCCGCACCCGGCCATCCGACGCGCACCGAGGGAAAACAAGCCGTTCTCCAGTTCACGCAAGCGGGCCGGGCGTCGTTCCCGGTGCGATTCGACGACTGCCGCGGCGTGGTCGTACACCAGACCGCCGATCCCGAGGTGATAGTGGTGGAGTACGAACTCGTCGGCACGCACACGACGACCGGGGTGACCGCCTCCGCGCCGTTCATCGGGGTGTTGCGCACCCGGCACGGCAAGCTGGCCCACTGGCGCGAATACCAGCACACCCTCGTCGTCGCTCAGGCCGCCGGCCAGGCTTGAACCCGCGTCACCACGGAGCGCCGCGCAGCACCCGGCTCAGTTGGTCGCCGTCGGCGACGGGGCGAACGGCCACGGCTGCGGGCCGAACAGCGCCGTACACGCGGTGAGGAGCCCGCGCTGCGCCTCGGCCATGCGCGCGTCGACCGGGCCGGTGTCCTCGTTGGGGTCGTTCCGGACGAACATGTCTCCGGATTCCTTCGTCACCACCGCCAGTCGCTCGCCGGCCTCCCGGACGCCCGGGTCGGCCGCCCTGCGGGCCCGCAGGGCGATCGGCGAGTTCGAGGTGAAGCGGACGTCCTGCTGCTCGATCACCCGGGCCACCATGTTGCACGCCCCGGTCGCGACCTTGTCCGCGGGCGCGGTCGAGCCGGCCTGCGGAGCGGCCGACGCCGCCGCGGCGGAGGACGACGACGGCGCGGCGGACGACGACGACGGCGCGGCGGACGACGACGGCGCGGGCTCCGCCGGTGCACACGCGGAGACGAACAGCAGGGACAGTGCGGCGAGTTCACGTTTCACCGCACGAGGCTAACGATCATGGTGGGCGTGGCTGCCGTCCGGGTGCCACGCCCACCCCGTCATCGCGTCGACGTCGGAGCCGTCACCGACCGGCCGCGCGGAGCATCGCCTCCGTCTCGGGGTCGGGCATGATCTCCCGGACCTCCTGGGCGCAGCGGCACGAGACGGCGATCTTGGCGGCCCACTTCAGCGCCTCGTCGCGTGAGGACACGTCGAGGACCACGAACCCGCCGATGACCTCCTTGGTCTCCGGGAACGGCCCGTCGGTGACCACCCCGTCCGTACCCACGATGCTCGCCTGCTGGCGTTCGAGCCCGGTGCCGTACACGAACACGCCCGCGTTCACGGCCTCCTGGATGACCGCGTGCGCGTCCTTGCCCACCTGGGGGATCTCCTCGGCGGGGATGTGGTCCATCGCGCCGTCGTTGAACGAGATCAGGTACCGCGGCATGCCATGACTCCCTTGTCCGGGCGGCCCGGTCCGGCCGCCTCTCACCCGTACTACGAACGAGCCGCCGCGGATCCGACAGGCGGCAGCCCGCGTCGGTGAACGCCTTCGTCATGTGCGCGTGGCCCGCTGCCCGTCACCGCACGCCCTCCTCCGGGATGGGCACGGCGGTGCCGGTCACCGCGATCCCGGCGCCTGGTCCGGCGGGGATGCCGACCGTGAGCAGGCTCGGACGGCCCAGGTCCTCGCCCTGCCGCACGGTGACCGTCGCGGGCGGCTGCACCAGGCCCAGCTCGCGCAGGTAACCGCCGAACGCGGCGGCCGCCGCCCCGGTCGCGGCGTCCTCGACCACGCCGCCGGGCGGGAACGGGTTGCGCGCGTGGAACACCAGCGGAGACTCCCGGTGCACCAGGTCGATCGTCGTCCAGTCCCGCTCGGCCATCAGCGCGCTCAGCGCCGCCATGTCGTAGTCCAGGTCCGCCAGGCGCTGCCGGGTCGCGGCGGCCACGATCGGATGCCAGGCCCCGGCGTACGCGACACGCGGCGGCAGCGTCGCGTCGAGATCGTCCGGCGACCAGCGCAGCGCGGCGAGCAGCGCCGCCAGGTCGCCGGCGCGCAGAGGTACGGTGCGCGGCGCGACGCTGGTCAGCGTGGCGGTCGTGGTGCCGTCGGCCGGCACGCTCGTGGCAACCTCGACCAGACCGGCGCGCGTGTCCAGGTGCAGCACACCGGGGCCGTGCCGCTCCGCGTAGGCGACTGCCGACGCGATCGTCGCGTGGCCGCAGAACGGCACCTCCGCCTTCGGGCTGAAGTAGCGCACCGTGAACCGCCCACCCCCGCCCGAGGGCACGAGGAACGCCGTCTCGGAGTAACCGACCTGCGCCGCCACCTGCTGCATCTCCGCGTCGCCCGCCCCGGTGGCGTCCAGGACGACACCGGCCGGGTTGCCACCGGCGGGATCGGCGGTGAACGCCGCGTATCGGAGAACGTCCATGATCACGATCCTAGGTCAGCGGCCCGTCCTCGGCTGTCCCGAAGCGGGCGACGAGGAAGTCGAGTCGCTCCTCCTGCCCGCCCGCCGGGATGCGGCCACTGCGGGACAGCACCGTGATGCCGTGCAGCGCGCTCCAGATGACCTCCGCGGACAACTCCCGCCGCTCGTCTCCGGGGTCGAAGCAGCTGACGAACTGGTCGAAGCAGGCTCGCAGCGGCGGCGGGGTCTCGGCGCTGGCGAACCGCAGCTCGGTGGGCAGGACGAACATGGCGTCGTACAGGGCCGGTCGCTCGGTCGCGAAGTCCAGGTAGGCGTGGCAGACGGCGCGTAGGGACTGCCCGGGATCGGGCGCGGCCTGCCGTGCGCGGCTCAGATGGCCGGCGAGTTCGGTGAACCCGTCCAGGGCGACGGCGGCGACGATGGCGTCCTTGCCGTCGAAGTGGCTGTAGAGCACAGGCTGGCTGTACTCGACCCGCTCCGCCAGCCGCCTGGTGGTGACCGCCTCCCAGCCCTCGGTCTCGGCCAGTTCGCGCGCGGTGGCGACGATCAGTCGATGACGCTGCGCCCGTTCACGTTCGCGGCGCTCGCTGATTGCGGACATGACCGCATCCTAGCAGCGCTAGACATCCTGTCGACGGCAATCTATCGTCGCTCTCACTGCTAGCGCCGCTAGCAGACCGCCGCCGTCACCGAGGGGATGCCATCCATGCTCACCACAGTCGCCACGGTGCTCGCCGGACTGATCGGCGCAGGCTGCGTCCTCATGGGACTGCTCGCCTTCCGGGCGCCGCAGGCTGCCGCCGGCTTCGGCATTCCCGACACGCCGACCGAGGACCCCACCTTCCGGGCCTGGCTGACCGTCAAGGCCGTACGCGACATCGCCTCGGGCGTCTTCCTCCTCATCCTGGTGGCCGGCGCGACACCCCATCTGCTGGGCTGGTTCATGCTCGCCGCCACCGGCATACCCGTCGGAGACGCGCTGATCGTGCGCCGCAGCAACGGCCCCGCGACCGCCGTCTACGGCGTTCACGGCGCCACCGCCCTGGTGATGCTGGTGATCAGCGCCCTCCTGCTCGCCGCCTGACCGGCCACCACGGAACGGAGAATCCGATCATGCGCAGCTTCGAGATCACTTCCATCGGGACCGTCCGCAACGACCGGACGGACATCCAGCACAGCGACAACTGGGGCGCCGTCCGCAGCACGATCGTCGTCGACGAGCGCTTCGGCGAGGCGTGCCTCCAGGGCCTGGAGGAGTTCTCCCACGTGGAGGTCTTCTTCGTCTTCGACCGGTTCCCGGACGGCGGTGACTTCCGGGAGCCCCGCCCCTACCGGGGCCGGACCGACCTCCCGCCGATGGGCGTGTTCGCCGGTCGTGGCCCCCGCCGGCCGAACCGCATCGGCGTGACCTGCTGCCGGATCGAGTCCGTCGACGGCCGCGAGCTGACGGTGGTGGGCCTCGACGCGGTGTCAGGCACGCCCGTCATCGACCTGAAGCCGGTGCTGAAGGAGTTCGTCCCCGCCGACGTCCGGCAGCCGGAATGGGTCGGCGACATGATGTCCGAGTACTTCCAGCCGTAGCGTCGGCGCGCCGCGCGTGCAGGCGCTCACCGCAGGAGCCTCTCCGTGAGGTCCATCAACCGCTCGGCGTCATGGGGGTCGAGGGTCGGGAAATCGAGCGGAAGTGGCTTCCCCCGGTCGACGGCGGTCACCGGCGTGGTCGGCGGCGCGTCCAGGAACCGGTGAATCGGCGCCACCGCGTCCGCGACGGACCGGGCTGCGACCGCCGCCGCCACCGCGAGCAGCCCCCGCACCACGAACGGGAGCGCGCTACGGTCACCGCTCCTGGTGAACCCGGGATGGTAGAGCACGTATCGGGCACGGCTACCGGACCGCCGGGCGAAGCCCACGCCGAGCAGGTCGTTGGCCCTACCGGCCTGCAACTGCGCGGCGACGGCCGACCAGCCCGCCGTCATCTGTGGATCGGCCCATCTCACCCCGCCTTTCGTGACTCCGACACCGGCGACGTTCACGATCACCGGCGCAGCCGCCCGGTCCAGCGCCGGACGCAGACCGAAACTGAGCAGGTAGCGACTGACGTAGTAGAGCGCGAACGTGCGCTCCAGTCCCTCCCCCGTCACGATGCGACGCGGCGCCACGGCATTGGCGAACAGCGCCAACGCGTCCACGACCTGGTGCTCGCCGAGGATGTGCTCGATGGCCTGCCGCGTCTCGGCCATGCTGGACAGATCGACCGGAAGGAAGGCGATCAGGCCGCCGGCCATCGCCTCGCCACGTTCACGGTTGCGGCCGAGCACCAGGACGCGGTCGCCACGTTCGGCCCGCCCCAGGGCGAACGCACGTCCCATCCCGTTCGTACCGCCACTGACCACCACGACGCCCACGTCGCCCCCCTTATCGTTTGCTCATCGACCTGCCTCATCCTGGGCAGCGGGTCGGCGGAGGCGAAAGAAGGCACTTCCATGTCCACAGGTGACACCGGTGTGAGTGCCTCGCTGCACGATCATCGGCTACCGATGCCGGTTCCGGTCGGCGAGTACGATCGCTGTCCGGTCACCGACGTGCTGCGGCGGGTGAGCGACAAGTGGACGCTGTTGCTGATCACCCTGCTCGGCCGACATCCGCACCGGTTCAACGAGTTGCACCGGGCCGTGGAGGGCCTCAGCCCGCGCATGCTCACCCGGACATTGCGTGCGCTGGAGAGCGACGGCCTGGTCGAACGTGAGGTGTTTCCGACGTTGCCGCCGAGCGTGGAGTACCGGCTGACGCCACTCGGTGTCAGCCTTCTGGAGCCGCTTTCCGCGCTGGCCGAATGGGCGGTCGCTCACCATGCCGAGATCGTCGCGGTACGTCAGCGGACCGCTTGAGACGCCCCGCGCTCGTCCGGACGCACGGGGGCACCCGCGACACCGGCCCGGCGTCTGTCCGCCGGGCGGCGGGCGTCGATCTGGAATGCTTCGCCCATGCCTTCCTTCCCGCCCACCTTCTCCGCCGAGGTCGTCGCGCAGCCGGCGCAGCCCCAGTTCGAAGCGTTTCTCGATGAACACCGCGACGCGCTCGACCGCTGCCTGGACGGGCTGACCGAGGAGCAGGCACGCCGGTCACTGGTGGCCTCCCGGACCACGCTGCTGGGTCTGGTGAAGCACGCGACCTTCGTCGAGAAGGTCTGGTTCGACGAGGCCGTCACGGGCCGGTCGCGTGCCGAGATCGGCATCCCCGAGCGGTCGGAGGACTCGTTCCTCCTCGACGACGGCGACACGATCGCCGGCGTCCGGCGGGCCTACCGCGACGCCCGCGACGCGTCACGCCGGGCGACCTCCACGCGAGGTCTGGACGACATCCTCACCGGGCACCGACGGGGCCCGCTTCCGCTGCGCTGGGTGTATCTCCACGTCCTGCGCGAACTCGCCCAGCACTGCGGGCACGCGGACATCCTGCGGGAGCAGATCCTCGACGGATAGCGAGCGGCCGGCGTGGCCCGTCGTCGAGACGGCCGACGTCACGCGCCGGCGCCCTCCTCGGGGTCACCGATCAGCGAATCGGGGGCACGCATCCGCCACGCGTCGGTGACCAGTTCCGTCAGGCGCTCGACGCCGACGTGCGCCAGCCGCAGCATGACCAGGGGTGACCCGTCGTACGCGGGCGTGGTGAAGAACAGGTCGGGCTCGCCGAGGAGCAACGCCTGCTTCTCCGCCTCGTCGCCCACGTACAGCACGGCGATGTCGGTGCGGATGCGCCGCGGCCTGCCGGGCGTGCGCTCGGGATACGACCAGACGAACCCCTTGCCGGCGACCCGGAAGTCGAAGCCGTCACTGTCGATCTCGACCACGTGCGGCAGCGACAGCGCCACCCGGCGGACGTCGTCCGCGTCAGCCATGGCGGTCATCCCGGTACACCGCCTTCCGCACCGGCACAGCCTAGCTGCCGCCTGGTGGGTGGTGGTGACAGTGCCTGACTCGCGCCTGCACGGGGTGCGGCCCGTCCCCGGTGAAGCGGGTGGGGACGGGCCGCGGCCGTGTGCCAGGAAGGAAGCCGGTCAGATGGTGAATCCGCCGTCGACGTTCACCGTCGCGCCCGTGACGTAACGCCCGTCCGGGCCGGCCAGGAACGCCACCGCCGCGGCCACGTCGGCCGGCTGCGCGTAGTGGCCGAGGGCGGTGAACCCGTTGATCGTGTCCGCGTTCGGCCCGTCGGCCGGGTTCAGCTCGGTGTCCGTGGCACCGGGGTTCACCAGGTTCACCGTGATCGCCCGACCGCCGAGTTCGCGCCCGAGCGCCTTGGTCAGACCGATCAGGGCGGTCTTGCTCATCGCGTAGAGCGAGAAGCCCGGGAAGACCGCCCGCTCGGCCGTGTTGCTGCCGATGTTGACGATCCGTCCGCCCGCGGACATGTGGCGCACCGCTGCCTGCGAGGCGACGAACGGCGCCCGGACGTTCACCGCGACTGTCTGCTCGAACTCGTCGAGACTCAACTGCTCCAGCGGCCCGAGCAGGAACGCGCCCGCGTTGTTGACCAGGATGTCCAACCGGCCCAGCTCACCGGCTGCCCGGTCCACCGCCGCGACCACCGCTGCCGGATCGGCGCTGTCGGCCCGCACGGCGATCGCGCGCCGTCCCACAGCCTCGATCTGCTCCACCACGTCGTCGGCGCGACGCTGATTCTGCTGGAACGTCAGCGCCACATCGGCGCCGTCCTCGGCCAGGCGCAGGGCCACCGCCGCGCCGATGCCACGGCCACCACCGGTGACCAGAGCTACCTTGCCGTCAAGTGCGTTGTTCATGGTGGAAAGCCTGGTCAAAGATGGACCGGTTGTCCGGCGGGGATCGGACGCCGCGTTCGTGACACCGCAGGGAAGTCGCGAGCGGCCGAACCAGCGGACCGCTTGATCACCGCTCACTCACTCCGGCGTGCGCGGGGTGAGTCACCCGGAGGGTCTCGCAGCCGCGCGATCGCACCCCCGTACAGCCGGACGCGGTGGTCGACGTCGCGGTCCGGCTCGCCGTACCCGAAAGCCGCCCCCGTGCCGTGACACACGTGCACCAGCCATTCCTCGTAGTACCAGCTCGGGTTGCACGCGCATCCGGTGAACCGGAAGTTGGCCCGGTAGCGGCCGACCTGCCCCGGTGCGAGCGTGAACAGCCGCGCCGAGGCCGGCGCACGCGGATACGCCGCGGACCCGGGTAGCCGGTCCACGACGACCGACACCCGATCGTGCCCGAGCCACAGTCCGACCTCGCGGGCCAGCGCGACGCCTCCGGCGCGTACCCCGTCTCGGTGTTCGTAGCCGGCCTCCTGGTCGGCGAGCACGTCGTGGACGACCACCTCGGCGTCCGGCAGCGACCGGGGCGGCGGCATCGCCCGGACGAGGCCGCGGCGGGCGTTCGCCGCGGGCGCACCGCGGGCGGCGGCGGTCCACCGGACGCGGACCCGCTGAATGAGGATCACCGACCAGGTGTACCCGGAGCGCGCGGCGGCCGCCAGCCGATATGGGCTCCCGAGCCGGCCGCGCAGCGGGGCACCGTTCGCTCCGGCCGCCGCCACGATTCGGTACGCACCGGCCACGACCCGCCCGAGCAGCACGAACTGCACATCTTCGCGGTGACCGGGGAGACGCGACGGCGCACCGTACCGGCCGGTCCCGGTGGCCGCGATCGGGAGCAGAAACCGGCGCAGGGTCCGAAGGTCGGCTTGCCGCCGTGGCCCGGGCCTCGGTCGTCGAACCTCAGCCCGGGCACCTCGCCTGGGCTCAGTTCATCGCGATGTAGAGCCGCTGACCGGCGGGCCGGTAGCCGACGCGCTCGTAGACCCGCCACGAATCCTCGCCGCCGGCCTCCAGCCAGGCGACCTCCGTGCCGGCGCTGAACAGCCGCCGGGTGACGTCGGCGGTGATCGCAGACGCCAGTCCCCGGCGGCGGTAGGGCACGCGAACGGCGATGCCGGCCACCTCGCTGACCGCGCCGACAGGCGCAGCCGCACCGCCGCCGCCCGCGCAGCCACCGTCCTCGGTGGCGGCCATGACGACCACGCCGCCGGCGTCCTGCTGGCGCCGCAGGCGAGCCACGTCGGCCCCGGAGGCGACCGGATCGCCGCCGAACGCCTCGTTCTGCACGCTGATCAGCGCGGCTCGCTGGGAATCACCACGCGGTTCGCACAGCCTCAGGTGGTGCGGCACGGGTGGAGACGCCAGCGTGCCCGGTACGCAGACCAGGTAGGTGTGCCGGGCTTCCACAGTGAAGCCTGCCGCCTTCAGCAGCGCCTCCAGGCCGGGGGTGCAACTGGTGACGTACTCCAGGCGGGGCTTGCGGTCGGCGGCGTGGAACGCCGCGACCAGGGCGGCGACGTCGGCCGCGGTGACGGCGGCGCCGGGACGCGGCGTGGCGTAGTTGACGTATGGGCTGGTCGTCGTCGGGTCCAGCCCGATCACGAACGGCCCCACCTCGACGGGCGCGGGCCGGCGCGACAGGTTGGCGACGACGGACTGTTGGATGCGGGCATCCATGTTCAACGGGAAACCTCGATGCATGAGAGAAGCTGCGACGGGCGGAGGAAAACGTCGGGCCGCCCCGCCGTGTCGCAGGCACGCGACGGTCATCCGTCGCGTGGTCGACACTCAGGCGGCCGCTCGGCCTACCCGGATCACAGGCGTCATTCCCTCATGCAGAGTGCCCACGCGGTGCGCGTGGCCGACCGCAACCCTGCCCTTGCCGACCTGGACGTGTCAATCGCATACGACCGGGCGTCGAGAACGTAAGCGGACTGAGCGTGTGCTTGCCGGCTCGTCGATCGACTGAGGTGAGGGGCAGCGGAACTGTCGGTGCCGGCCGCTAGCCTGCGGGCGTGATGAAGGTCGATCTGGAGAAGGCCACGCTGTGTGAGTTCCTCGAATACCAGCGTGTCAGCGTCCGAGCCATCCTGGCGGGTCTGGACGTGGCCTCGTTGCGCGCGCCTGTCCTGCCCTCCGGGTGGTCGCCGCTCGGGCTGGTGGAGCACCTCGGGCATGCGGAACGCCACTGGTTCCAGGAGGTCTTTCGCGGTTCCGTAGAGCCGTTGCCCTGGCCGGACGAGAACACACCACTCCGCACGACTCGATCGCCGTCTCAGGTCTTCGGCTTCTATCGCGACCAGTGCGACATCTCCGACGTGATCATCGCCGCGGCCCCGTTGTCGGCGACACCCGCCGGCCGGCATCCCGACGAGACGCTGGCGTCGCAGACCACCGACCTGCGACGGATCATTCTGCACGTCATCGAGGAGACCGCTCGGCACGCCGGTCACCTGGACGCCGTGCGCGAGCTGATCGACGGGCGCACCGGGCTCGGACCACGCTGAACCGAGTCCGACGGATGCGCCATACGGCAGGGGCGGCCGCGCAGGCGGCCCGACGGGCTCGCCGAGGTGGCTCTATGCTGCCGCGATGCGACCCCGCTTGATCAACCAGGTGCGGCTTCCCGGCATTCGCCATGTCGCGCAGGCAACCGGTCTCGGCTGGGTGGTCACTGAACAAGACCGTCCCGCTGTGAACCTGTTCGACCACGAACTACGTCGCGTGGCGCGACTTGCGGCGCCTCTCGACGGCCCGCAGATGAAGGTCAGCGCCACCCGTCGACTCGTCGCGGCGGGCGACGAGCATCAGATCGTCGTGCTCGACCACGACGGCGTGGTTCGATGGCGCACCAGCTGGGGTCGGCTCGGCGGGGGCGCAGGCGCCGACTTCCACCTCGACGGTGACCGCGTCCTCTGGATCCGTCTGGCCGATAACGAGGAACTTGTCGCCGTCAACGGTGCGAGCGGCGCGGAGATCCGTCGCGTGCCGCTGCCCGGTCCCGAGACCGCCTGGTTCCTGCACACACCCGAAGGCGTCTGGACCGGCTTGACGCTGGCCGATCCTGACCAGGTTCGCGCCTTGCTCATCAGGCTTGACGCCGAGCACATCGTGTTGCGACCGTTGGCCGGTGGCGATCTTGCCGGTTTCAGCCCGGCAGGCGGCCGCTACCTGACACTGACGCTCGACGGGTTCCTGTCCGTCCGCGACGTCGCCTCCGACGCCGTGATCACGGCACGACACCTCGAAGATCTGCCAGGCGCGCCGTCAGGCCTCGCGGGCTGCCGACACGTGGACCGTGCCGTGTTCCTGAGCGAGGGACTGATCCTCGTCGCCGTGAACGCCGCAGACCTGCCGGACGACGCCGAGGGCCATCTACTGCTGTCGGCGCTCAGCCTCCGGTGCCGATCCCAGGTGCGCTACCCGCACCAGGACGAATCCGGCGCTGTCCACCCGTCGTACCAGCCAGGCCGATGGCTCACCCGTCATCACGAGGACGATCAGCTCCGGCTGTGGCAGCTCGACGCCCGCCTCGACGACGAGCCGATGCCGGGCCAACTCGCACTGCTCTGACCGCGTCGGTCATGGCATCGCGCATGCTCACAGGGCGCACAGGTTGACGATCAGGTCTCGGCAGTTGTCGACGGCCGGTGGGTGGGAGACAGCGCCGGCCCAGCGTTCCCACATGCCGTCCGGGGCGAGGTAGCGGTCGGCGTGGCTCGTCCCGAGTCGCAGGTCGATGTACTGCAGGGCACCCAGCGCCCAGTGCTGGTCGTAGCGGAGGTCGAGTCTGGGCAGGTAGCGGTCGAGGTAGGCGGTCAGCATCTCGGCGTCGTGGTGGTCACCGAAGGCGGCGAGGGCGAAACAGTAGGCCTGCCCGCTGAAGCAGACCTCGCTCGACAGGAGCAGGTGGCCGACGGTCTCCCGGAACCGGGTACGTCTATCGATCCCGATGAGATAGGCGGCGACCAACCGCGATCGCCAGTTCGGCATCCTGCCCGGTTGGAGCAGGAAGACAAGTTCCTCATCGCTGATGCGTCGAGAATCCTGGCGCAGGGCCTGCACAACCGGGACGTTCTGCTGCGCGTCCGGCCGGCCGATTCCGCCGTGAAGGAGATGCAGGTAGCGAGGGCCTTCCGGCTCTGCCGCGACGATGACGTAGCGGCGGATGGTGCCGTCGGCTGGATCCGGTAGCGGCGGCGGATAGTCCACGCCGACATCATCCCCGCCTCGACACACTACCCGGCAGCCCGACGGTCATCCGGATCTGTCGCCCGCAGCGCGAACACCGTGGCGCACCCGGTAGCGCAGGTGCAGCACCCGATCGCCCTGGAGCACCACGTCCGGATCCTCCAGCAGATGCTGCGCGTCGACCGAGCCGAAGTAGCGCTTCCCGGACCCGAACACCACGGGTACGACGTCCATGCGTACCTCGTCGACCAGGCCCGCGGCGAGCACCTGGCCTCCGACGTCGCCGGCGGCGACCTCGACGACGCGGTCCCCCGCGAGTTCCTGCGCCTTGGCCACGGCTGCCTCGACGCCCTCGACGAAGTGGAACGGCGCCTCGGCGTCCCAGCCCTCGGGCGCGGGCCGGTGCGTCACGACGACCACGTGGTCGATCCCGCTCGGCGGCGTCCCGTCCCAGCCGTCGGTCAGGTCGAAGACGTGCCGGCCGACGACTGTCACAGCGATCCGGTCCCAGTACGGCCGGATGTAGTCGTAGGACGTCTGCGACACCTTCAACGCGCCGCTGTCGTCCAACGGGACGTCACCGCTTGTCAACCAGTCGAACAGCGGTCCGGGCTGGTCGTTCCCGTCCGCGACGAAGCCGTCCACCGACACCGAGCTGTACAGGACCACAGTGCCCACACCGGCTCTCCTCTGTCTTGGGTGCCCCCAAGCTAGCGTCCCGTGAGCTGCCGTTCTTGTATGAAATCAATCGGCCGGCAGCGGCCAGCCGTCCATCGCGTGGCCGGGGTGTTCGCGCAGGAACCGCCGCCGGACCTCGACGTACCGGGTCGGTGTGAGCCCGGTGAACGCCCGGAACTCGTGGCCGAAGTGGGCCTGGTCGAAGTAGCCCGCCCCACTGGCGAGCCGGCCCCAGTCGACAGGGCCGGCGGGGTCGATCGCGAACACGGCGGCCGCGAAGCGGTAGGTGCGGGCCATCCGCTTCGGCGTGACGCCGACGAGCTCCTTGAACCGCTGCGCCAGGTGGGTGCTGCTGACGCCGGCTGCCGTCCTCAGGTCGCCGATCGCCACCGCACCGCTGGTCGCCGCGATGACACCGCTCGTATGGCGGATCAGCCTCAGGCCCGCGGTTTCGCTCAGCCGTCGCATCAGCTCCTCCTCGAGCAGCGTCAGCATCTCGTGCGGTCCGTCCGCCGTGGCCAGCCGGTCGCGCAGCTCGGCGACTGCGGGCCGACCCCAGACCTGCTCCAGTGTCACCGGCCGGTCACACAACTCGGCCGCGGGCATCGGCAGGAACGGCGCCAGGCCCCACGGCTTGACGTGCACGCCGACGGACCGGGTGGGGCGTGGGTAGCCGAACTCGAACGCGCGGGTGGGTGTGGTGATCACGCAGCCGTCGGCGTACTCGGCCGTCTGGATGTCGGTGCCGCCGCGGATGCGGAACGGCGCCCCGAGGTTGACGACGAGCAGCGCAGCCGGCATCGGCGGCAGCGTCAGCCGGGCGTACGGCGGTGTGCCCGCCAGGTAGTAGAGGTCGTCGACGAGCCCGTCCAGCGGCGGTCGAGGCACTCTGGAGACGTACTCCACGCCCACAGCATCGCGGACGCCCCGCCGTCACCGCCGGCGCCCCGCCGGGATCGACTCGCGAAAGGCGGCGCCGCGGGCGGAACCGATCACCAGGTCGGCAAGGGTGGCTTGCGCTGCCGGCACGCTCACGCCCGCGATCAGTTGACGTCCTCACCTATTGGGCAGGACGCGGGTCGGGAGGCGCGGCGGCCACGGACGCGGGCGTCGCCGCGCCGCCCTTGTTGTGCGGCGGCGGAATGAGTCGTTCGCCGAGGGCAAGTGCTAGGGCGACAGCGCCGAGCAGGGCGCCGATCAACATCGTGCTGGCGGCACCGTGGCTCTCCAGCATGAGGGCCCCGAAGAAGGCGCCGCCGGTGATGCCGACGTTGACGGCGGCGGACAGCGTCGCGGCGGCGATGTCGGAGCGGCCGGGCGCTACCTGGAGGACGAGGCCGCCGAGCGCCGCGGTGAACGCGGCGAACCCCAGTCCGGCGATTGCGATCAGGACGACGGCGACCGCCGGGTGGTGGCCGAACGCGTACAGGCCGAGCAGCGCCACGCACTGCAGTGCGACCGTCGCGACCAGGGCGGACCACGGGCTGCGGTCGACGATCGGTCCGGCGGCGAGGATGCCGAGGACGCTGGCGACGCCGCGCGCCAGCAGGATGGTCGCGATCGACGCGGCAGGCAATCCGGTGACCTCGGTGACGAACAGGGCGATGTAGGTGTAGGCGGCGATGGCACCGGCGGTCGACAGGACGGCCACGACGACCAAGAGCCAGAATCGGCGGGAGTCGGGGGTTCTGCCCCGGCCGGCGTGCTCCTGCGCCGGCCCCGTCGACGGCAGCAACCAGGCCACCACGGCGAGGACGAGCGCACCGAGCCCGGCCACCGCCAGGAACGATGCCCGCCAGCCGGCACGTTCACCCAGCCAGGTGCCCGCGGGCACGCCCAGGACCAGAGCGACGTTGCCGCCGGCGAACACGACCGCGACCACCCGTCCTTGCAGCCCGGGCCGGAACAGCTCAGCCGCGGTCGGCACAACGACCGCCCAGAACAACGCATGAGTGGCCGCAGTGGCGATCCTGGCTGCCATCAGCATGGTGAACGTGCTCGCGAACACCGTGATCGCGTTGCTCACGACGAAGCCCGCCAGGAGCGCCGACAGCAACCGCCGGCGAGGGATTCTGCGCACCAGCGCCGTCAACGGGACCGAGGCGACCATCACCACTGCGCCGTACACGGTGACGAGCATGCCCACTTGGGACGGCGACACGGCCAGGTCCACGGCCATCGGCAACAGCAGCCCGATCGGCAGCGCCTCGGCCGCGGTGTAGAGGAACGTTCCGCCGGCGAGGCCGATCAGCGCTCCCACTGCCCGCCGGTGTGCATGCGCCTGACCCATCGTTACCCCCTAAACCGGCTATGACGGAAACACTCTAGGAACGTTCCTGTCGCGGGGCAACTGGTAAAGTGGGCTTTGATGGAAACAGCAGGGGTTACGCGGATGCGCCTGGTCGGCGGCGACCTCGCGCTGGACTTCCTCAACACCCGCGCCGGCCCACCCGTCGGGCCTCCGGACGACGACGTGCTCACCGGTTACACCGAGCTGATCGCCTGGAGCGTGTACGCGGGCACCCTCACCGAAACGCAAGCGGCGGCGTTGCGCCGGCTGTCCCGCGGCAGTCCGGACAGCACCGACACCGCCTTCGCACAAGCACTGCGCACCCGTGACTACCTGGACGAGGTGTTCCGGCCACTGGCCGTCGGCGAGGACCCCGGCGTCGCGGCGCTGACCCGGCTGCGCGACGACGAAGCCGACGCGCTCGCCCACGCACAGCTCGTGCGCGGGAAGACATTCGCATGGTCCTGGCGAGACGACCACACGCTTGCCCGGCCCTTACGTCCGGTGGTCCATGCGGCGGTCCAGCTTCTCACCACGGGTGCGCTCGACCGGCTCAAGCGATGCGCGGGCTGCCGCTTCCTGTTCATCGACGAGAGCAAGAACCGCAGCCGTCGTTGGTGCAGCATGGACGACTGCGGAACCGCAGAGAAGATCCGCCGCTACGTCGAGGTACGACGCATCCGCACAAGACGGTGAGCACACGTGGCCACGCCGACGACACCGCTCCCCCTACCGTCCGGCGCTGCTCGCGTTCTGCTGACCGCGAAGAGGTCTTCATGCGCCCTCGTCCACCGGCCATGCTGGCTCGGTGGATTCACCGGGACGCCCTACCTCCCAGGCCCTGCTCACGAACCTCTACGCGGCGTTCAACAGGCGTGACATCCCCACGCTGCTGGCCGCCATGACGCCGGATGTCTCGTGGCCCAACGGCTGGGAGGGAGGTGTCGTTCGCGGCCGCGACCAGGTGAGTGCCTACTGGCGCCGGCAGTGGGACCAGCTCGAGCCCGTCGTCACGCCGACCGCGTTCGGCACGGAGGCCGACGGCCGCATCGCCGTCACCGTTCATCAGGTCGTCCACGACAAAGCTGGAGCGAAAATCGCCGACCACGTCGTCACGCACGTCTACCGCCTCGACGACGGCTTGGTCGCAGAGATGGAGATCCGCGAGTGACGCCACGTCCTCGGAGGACCTGAGGGGTCGCAACGGCGATGAGTTTCGTTACGGCTTCCGGTCTGTATTGCCGTGCACCCGATCCCCCGACTCCCGGGAGAGCGTCATGACCGCCACGTACAGGAGGCAAGCGTGAAGCTTCTTCTCACATCCGCGGGCGTCCAGAATCCGAGCATCCAGGATGCGCTGGTCGACCTGCTGGGCAAGCCGATCGCCGAATCCAGCGCCCTCTGCATCCCCACCGCGGCCTACCCGATGGGCGGACCGGCCTCGGCCTGGCGCTTCATCACCGGTCAGACGCCGCTACCCATGAGCGGGCTGGGCTGGAAGTCGCTGGGCGTCCTCGAGCTGACGGCGCTGCCGAGCATCGGCGAGGAGCGGTGGGTCCCCTGGGTCCGCGAGGCCGACGTCATGCTCGTGCACGGCGGCGATGCGACGTACCTGTGCCACTGGATGCGGCAGTCCGGGCTGGCGGACCTCCTGCCGTCGCTGCCCGACACCGTCTGGGTGGGGTTGAGTGCCGGCAGCATGGTGCTGACCCCACGGGTCGGCAAGGGATTCGTCGAATGGCAGTCCGCGCCCGACGACCGCACGCTGGGGCTCGTCGACTTCTCGATCTTCCCGCATCTGGGCCTCGAGCCGGACAACACCATGGCTCATGCCGAGAGATGGGCAGCCGAGATCGCCGGTCCGGCGTACGCGATCGACGACCAGACGGCCATCAAGGTGACCGACGGCGCCGTCGAGGTCGTCTCCGAGGGGCACTGGAGGCGGTTCCCCTCGTAGCGGTGATCGGCCGGGTTACCCGAGCAGCGTCGCCGCCGCGGCCACTGTGGCCAGCGACAGCGTCGTGGTCACCACCACCGCACGGTTGGCCACCGCCTCGGCGACGCCGTACTCCTGGGCGTAGATGAACGTGTTCTGCGCTGTCGGCAGGCCCGCGCACACCACCACGGCGAGCAACTGCGGCGCGGACAGGTGCAGGGCCAGCCCGGCCGCGTACGCGATGACCGGCTGCGCGACGAGCTTCAGCGCGCTGATCGCGGCCAGCTCGGCCGGCCCGGCCGGCTCTGCCGGCTCTGCTGGCTCTGCCGGTTCTGCCCGCGACGGCGCCGTGTGGTGCAGCGACGCGCCGAGCGCGACCAGCGCGGCCGGGACCGCGGCGCCCGCCAGCAGGGTGAGCGGCGCGGCGACCGCCGACGGTGGTTGCAGGCCGGCAGCCGAGCACGCGACACCGAGCAGCGACGCCAGGATCACCGGATTGCGTACCGGCAGGGAGGCGATCCGGCGCACCCTCACCCGCCCGTGCGGGTCGCGGTGCCGGTCCAGCGCGACCAGGATCACCGGCGTCACCACCAGCACGTGCAGCAGCACCACCTCGGCCAGGAACGACACGCTGCCGAGAACCTGCGTCGCGATCGGGATGCCGAGGTTCGCCGAGTTCACGTACCCGGCGGCCATGCCCCAGATCGGCCGTTCGCCGGGCTCGCGACCGAACAGCCGGCTCGCGCCGGCCCACCCGAACCCGACCACCGCTGCGGTGCTCACCCCGAAGGCGAGCAGCGAACGGCCGGCGAACGCGGACAGCGGCATCCGGGACAGGGCCAGGAACAGGGCGGCCGGCATCGCGAGGTGGAACACGAACCGGCCGAGCACCGACGCCGCCGCCTCGCCCAGCAGGCCCCAGCGGCAGGCCGCGTAGCCGACCGCGGTGAGGATCCAGATCGGTACGAACGCCGACGCCAGGCTCATCCGGGCGTCACCGGCAGGCGCCGCGCCGACTGAGGGACTGGGGCATGCCAGTCACCGCGCTCTCGCCGGTCTTCAGATGCAGCGACGCGCCCGAGGCGCGTACCGAGCCGCCGGACAACCGGGCTTTCCACGCGCACGCCGATCGGGAAGCCACGCGTTCAGCCTCGCACGGCGAGGGCCGCCGAGCGGGCCCTGCTGTTCCTGGTCCCGGCGCCACACCTCCTGGTCAGGCGTCGAGACGCTGTGGTCCGGGACCGACCTCGCGGACGACGGTGTAGGTGGGAACACCGCTCATGCGCGCTTCGGCCTTGCTTCCTGCAACCTCAACCGCGGTTGAGATCAGATCAGTTACCTTGACCTCCCGCCGTAGAGAGCTGCGAAGACGCGGTCCCGCAGGATCTCGTACTGCCGGCGGCATCGCACAGGTGGGCCCGGCGGGCGTTGCTGAACCTGACCGCCGACGACGACTTCCGGTGGCTGGAACTGGTCAGCCGTCAGGTCCACCTCGCGGCCGTCGGCCAGTCGATTCCAGTAGTGGTAGCCGACCTTGGCGTCTCCGGCGTGGACCTCGCCGAGGATCAGCTCCCCGCCGAGCAGATCCTGGATGATCAATGCGGTCACCCCGCACTGACCACGGGCTGCGTTGCCGGCATGCCAATCCTGCACATCGTGCGGGTCGCAGGTGTCCGCTCCCCAGCCGGCGCGCAGCACCGGCCGCAGCATCTCCAGGTCGATCGAGAGAGGGACTGATCGTTTGTCGCGCTCCTCATATGTCACCCGGGAAGGGTCGGCCCTCGACCGGGTCGAGAGTCAAGTCGGGCGTGTCCATCTGCCGCTGCATCCCGGGGCCTTGCGGGGAGAGCCTCCGGCCTCGACCCGCCAAGCGCCTAGGATGGTCCCGGTGACCTTCCCCGAACGGCGATCCGCCGACGTCCCGACCGACGAAGAACGGGTCGACGAGGCCCTGCGGTTGCTCTCCGGCCCGCCGGTCGCGCTCGACGTCGCCGTCAAGCGCCTCGCCCGTGGCAGCGGCGTCTACGCCTGGTGGGCCCCACCCTCGGTCCTCCCCGACCTCCCCGGGCCACCGAACAACAGCGACCCGTCGCGGCGGATGCTCTATCTCGGCCGGGCGACCAGTCTGCGGGGCCGGATCCTGCGCAACCACCTGCGACGGTCGGGCAGCTCGACGCTGCGCCGCACGCTGGCTGGTCTCCTCGTGTCCGAGGGCTATCGGACGACCTGGACCGACCGCGTCGTCCTCATCCCCGAGGACGAGACGCGGCTGACCGCCTGGATGCACGAACACCTGCGCCTGACCTGGGCGGAGGACCCCGAGCCGGCGGACATCGAGGCCGAACTCGTCCGGCGTCTGCACCCGCCGCTCAACGTCCACGGCGTCGACCCCGAGCACATCCAGGCGGCCGTGGTCGCCGCCAAGAACTCGTACAACATCAGCAGCGGCCCGGCGCAGCCCCAGCTGTAGGTGGGGTGCGAGCCTCACGCCACCAGTGAGGCGTCCAGATCCCGGCGGGTGAGGGCGGAGCGGAGGTGCAGCCCTTCGGCCGCCAGGTTCTCCCGGCCGCCCTGCTCGCGGTCGATGGCGCAGACCACCGTCTCGACCTGCGCGCCGACGGACCGCAGGTGTCCGCACGAGGCCAGGAGCGCGCCTCCCGTGGTCACGACGTCCTCGATCACCACGACCCGCAGATCGTTCACCGGCCCGCCCTCGGCCACCTTCGCGGTGCCGTACTCCTTCGCGTGCTTGCGCACGAAGACCGTCGGCAGACCCGTCAGCTGCGACATCACCGTGGCGAGCGGGATGCCGCCCATCTCCATCCCCGCCAGCACGTCGCACTCCGGCAACAGATCCACCATCGCCTCGGCGACGTCGCGCAGCAACTCCGGCTTCCCCTCGAACAGGTACTTGTCGAAGTACTCGTCGCTGACCTGCCCCGACCTGAGACGGAACTCTCCGGTGAGGTGGCAGGTGTCATAGACACGGCGCGCGAGCAGGTGAGTCACCGGCCCAGTCTCGCACCAGGCCGGCGTCACCCGATCCGCCGGATGCGTACCCTCGGGCGCTCGTTACGCAGATGCCCCAACTTGTGCTGGCGGACCTGCTCCCTCCCACACCTCCTGGTCGTACTCCGGATCCGGCGCCGTCCACCGGTGCGACCCGTCGCTGTAGTGGAACTTCTCGTCGCCGGCCCGCAGCACGCTCACCGCAGCCACCCCAGGAACCGCCGGTGCAACGCGCACGGCCAGGGCGCACCGCACCCACCGCACGACCAGACCGGCAGCATCGGCCCGTGGGTGCTCACCCGCGCACCCCCAGGAAGCGGGCGACGCTCGCGCGCGCCTGCCTGCTGGTCGCCCACGCGACCTGCCAGCAGGGGTACGGAGTCAGCCGCGCCCACCACAGCCGACAACCCACGCACATCCCGTCCAGACCCCGTACGTGCACCGCCAGGATCGCCTGTTCCGCAGTCATCACTGGTCCTCCTGCGACGGCCAGTGACCGCGATTGATCGGTACGCGGTGGCGGTTGCGGCACGGCAGCTCCGCACCACACCGGCACACCCACCGCCACTTCCGCCACGACCAGGCCGGGCGATGCCGGCGTACGAGCGTCGACGCGACGGCGAGGAGGTAGCCCTCGTACGGCAGGCGCCGCTCGGCTGGTGCGACGACGTCGGCGTCCCGGTGCGGCGCTTGGCCCGCTGTCGACTCGCCGGGCGCTGCCTGCGCGTGATCCAATTCAGCCAGCGCGAGGATCCGCCGCTTCGCCGCCTCCCATTCGGCCCTCTGTGCCTCCTGGCCCGTTCGGCGCCAGCCGTTCCGACCGCCCATCACCACCTCCGTCCGCTCCGGCGCGACGGATCACTTCACAAGGGAGTGCGACGTCGCGCCGGCAGGATGAGGCGTCTCCTCACCCGAAAACGGACACTAGGGCCGCCTGGTGATGGAGAAATTACCGCTGGTTATGCCGCCAGGCTTATGCCCAGCCGCCCGGCCAGCAGGCGCAGTTCGTTGGGCACGGCCCGGCGCTTGGCCCGCTGCGCCATCGCGACGACCGCGTCCTGGGCGAGCGGGTTGAGGGAGAACGGCACCGGGGCAGCCTGCTCCGCGCGTACGAACGCCGCGATCGCCTCGTTGTCCCGGCGACCGGAATCGGCCAGCGCCCGTCCGAGGTCGAGCCAGTACGACATCTGCCGGATCGACGCCGCCAACACCTGCGGCCGCACCGTGCGGGACAGCTCGATCACCCGGCCGGGCTCGCCGGACTCGGCGGCGATGGACATCTCCCACAGCGTCACGTTCGTCGGCCCGAACCCGCAGCCGTTGAATCCCATGCCGTCCGCCGGGTCGCCGAGGGTCGCCGCTTCCCGGGCAGCCTCGGTCAGATGGTCACGCGCGACGTCCGGGCGCCCGCTGACTGTCGAGGCGAGAGCCGCCGACAGGTGCAACTGACCGAGCATCTGCCGGACCCGCTCGTCGGAGGCGGCGGACTGCAGCTCTGCAAGGGAGCGGTCAGCCGCCCGCGCGGCGAGCGGAGCGGACTCGATCGGCAGGCTCTGCGCGTACGCGAAACGGGTCGCGCCAAGCCACGCCGCTTCCTCCACGTCCTCGGCCGCCGCGACCGCGACCCGCGCCGCGTTCAACGCCAGGTGGCGGTACCCGAGGTGCCGCAGGCAGGCCGACGCCTGGTACGCCACCTGAGCGAGCGCCGGTCCGCTCGCCGCAGCAGCCTCCAGCAGCAGGCCGGGCAGCATCTGGGCCATGGCCGGGAAGTTCGAGCGGTGGCGAAGCTGCTCACTGCGCGCGATACCCGCTGCCAACTCCTCCCGGGTGAGGATCGATGGCCGCCGCTCGCCGTCCTCGATCTCGATCAGCGCGGACCAGATCGCCGGCACGCACTCGGCCGCACGCTCACGCGCCGGATCGCCCGTCTCGGTGCCCTGACCGAGCAGGTCCGCGACCGTGATCTGCAACGCGGCGGCGACGGCGACCAGGGTGGAGCGCCTGTCGATCGTCTTGCGACCGGACTCGACCTGGGAGATGTAGGACTGGCTGACTCCGGCGAGCCCGGCGAGGACGGCCTGGCTCATTCCGCCACGGCGCATCCGCCAGTAGCGGATCCGGGCGCCGATCGTGTCGGCCTTGCTCGCCATGTCTCGCCTGCCTCCCAGGACGAGGGCTGGGACTGCGGCATCGGCCGGTGAGTCGGCATGCCCGTTCGCCAGTGTACGTGGATCGCTGCTCTTGTATTGACGTCGAGGCGGTTGCTCCCTGCCGCTCCCCCGCACTCTGTGATCGACTGGTTGGGCTGACCGGAGGTGCCGCCGACATGCCAACGCCGCCTGCCTACTTGGCTATCGCCGCCGACCTACGCGCCGCGATCCTGTCCGGAGAACTCCCCGCTGGAGCCAAGTTGCCGTCCGAGTCCGGCCTGATGCGCCAGTACGAGGTGAGCCGGACCGTCGCCAAATGGGCGATCGCCGTCCTCAAGGGCGAGGGCATCGTGGAGGGTCGCGCCGGATCCGGCGTGTACGTCCGGGACGCCACCCGGCTGGTCCGTCACGCCCGAGGCCGCGACGTCCCCTCCGCCGACGGCCCGACTTCTCCGTTCGCCCGCGACGCAGCCGGTGCCAGGCAGCAGGGCACCTGGGAGCACGACAGCCGACGCGAGCAGGCCGATGAGCGGATTGCCGCCCGGTTCGGCGTCGAACCGGGAGCGCCGGTGATGCGGACGTCGTACCGCTTCCTCTCCGACGGCGAGCCGATAAAGCTCTCCGTGTCGTACGAGCCGCTTGCCCTCACCAGGGGCACTCCGATCGAGTGGCCGGAGGACAGCGACGTGAAGGGCGTCCTCGCACGCATGGACGCCATCGGCATACGGGTCGACGAGGTCGTGGAGCGCGTCAGCCTTCGATCAGCGACGGCCGACGAGGTCGAGGCGCTCCACCTGCCGGCCCGCACGTTCGTGCACACCATCGAGCGGACCTACACGGCGGGCGGTACGCCGGTGGAGACCGCCGACATCGTGCTACCAGGCGGCCGGTACGAACTCGTCTACCGCCTTCCCATCGACTGACGAGTCGGCACGAGCGATGCGCTGTCGACAAGCTTGCCGGATGAGAGGACACTTCCGATGGGCAACGATCCTCATGCAGGAGCCATGAGCTTCATCTTCGAGGCAGGCGTGCTCAAGCGCGCCGCCCGTACCGGATGGTGGTTCGCCGGTGTGAAGCACCCCGAGTCGATCGCCGAGCACTCGTTCCGCACGGCGCTCATCGGCATGATGCTCGCGGCCATGGAGGGCGCCGATCCGGCTCGCGTCTCGATGTTGTGCGTCCTGCACGACACGCAGGAGACCCGGATCACCGACATCCCCCACATCGCCAAGCGCTATCTCACGGCCGCACCCAATACCGCCGTCACCGCCGACCAGGTCGCCGCCTGCCCGCCCGCCGTTGCCGACGTGATCAACGCTGCCGTCGCCGAGTACGAGGCCGGCGAAACTCTGGAAGCGGTCGTGGCCCGGGACGCGGACAAGCTGGAGTGCCTCGTCCAAGCGGTCGAGTACCGGCATCAGGGAGTCGCGGACGTTCAGCGCTGGATCGACAGCTCGCGGGCGGCGCTCAAGACCGCTTCCGCTCACCGCCTCGCCGACGCCGCCCTCACCGGCGCACCGATGGCGTGGCTGAGCCCGCCCGCCCCGGCATAGACGCCGGATGCCGCCCAGCCCTCGCCAGCTTTCACACCTGCCGATGAGCGTGCGTTACATGCTGTCGTCGCGGACCGCGATGGGAGGGCTCCGAGGTAGGTGTCTGCGACCGCATCCCTGTACGTCCTCGATCGAGGCCGGGCGGTGGAACAGTCAGGCCGTGTCTCCTGGATTCTGGTGGGTGGGATCGAAGGTGAGGTTGAGTAGTTCCAGGCCGGTGACGGGTTGGAAGCCGATCTCGGTGTAGAGCGTCAGGGCGGGGATGTTGTCGGTCTCGGTCTGGAGTGAGACGCGATGCGCACCGGCGGCACGGGCGTTGCGGATGACGTGCTGGAGCAGGGCGTTCGCGATACCGCTTCGGCGATGGTGCGGGGCCACGTAGAGGTCGCGGATCGACCATGAGGTGCCCAGCCTGAGCGATGCCGGCGTGACCGTGACCGTGATGAAGCCGCGGACGCGGTCAGCTCGGATGGCGGCAGCGACGCAGATCCGGTGTTGTGCGATCTGGTCGTGCAGCCAGGAGCGGGTGATCTCCGGGGTTGACGGTTGGCCGTAGTGCGCCCGGTAGTCGTCGAACAGAGCAGCTACCTGATCGAACGCCGGGTGGGCGGGGGCTACCGGCACGATCGTCGTTGTCATGCCGTAAGTGTGGCCGACGGTCGAGCCATTGGGCCGCTGTCATCGGCCGACCCACGTGGCGACGCACGCCTCGTTGCCCTCGGCGTCGGCCAAGATCCACCACTTCGGTGCGTGCGCATCCGAGACCAGCTGGCCACCCGCAGCCAATGCGGCGGCGATGCGGGCCTCTGCCTGGTCATGTGGGACGGCGACATCAAGGTGCATGCGGTTGCGTTGTGGACGCCGGGCATCCATAGGCTGCACCCCGAAGCCCGGACCCCTGCGCGCCGGGTCGGCCAGATAGTCGTCATCGATCTGGCGGTAACCCAGCAGCGCGCGCCAGAACGGCAGCACGTCCGCGCCGACCAGGGCGTCGAGGGTGACGTTGACGAGCTGCACGGCGGTCGGATCGGCGGGGATGTCCAGCTCCCTGGCGGCAGCCGAGATCCGCCGGGCCAGCGCCACGTCGCGCGACAACAGGGACACCGTGACGCCGGCATGACGCAGATCGATGCTGACGTACTGCTGCTCCGCGCCACCGGCGAGCCGACCGACCTCATCGACGAACGCTATGCCCTTGGCCAGCGAGGCGGTGCGGAAATACGCCGAGACCACGTGGTAGAGGCAGCGCCAGTCCTCGACACCGTCGGCCTCGTGGAACTGCCCGGCCGTGATCTGCCCCGTCATGCCGGCGAACCTAGCATCGGCTGCGCGACGGAGCGCACCGTGGCGCTTCACGCATGGCCGGCCGACGGTGAATACGTCAGTGCGGGGATTCGCCGGACCGTAGTCCGTCGACGAGGAGTGCGACCATGCGCCGGCCGTAGTCGGGGTCCTCGTTCGGCATGGGCGCGCAGAGTTTCGCCACGGCGTACAGCAGGTCCTGGGCAGTGATCCGGGCCTGGATCTCGCCGCTGGCCGTCGCGGCTTCGAGCAAGGACTCGAGGGCCGGTCCCAGCTTCTGCATGAGATAGCCGGGCAGGCCGTCGAACGCCGGATCGCCGGAGTGCAGGGCCGCGGCGAAGCCGCGTTTGGTCGCGACGAACGCGGTGAACCGATCGAGCCACTTCGCGAGGGCGACCCCCGGCTCGTGCTCGGCGGCCAGCGCCGGGGCCGCGTCGGCGCAGGCGTCGATCTCGCGTTCGATGACGGCCTTGATCAGGTCCGAGCGCTGCGGGAAGTGCCGGTAGAGCGTGCCGACGCCGACGCCGGCCAGATCGGTGATCTCTTTGGCGGGGGCGTCGACGCCGACGGTGCTGAAGACCGTCTTCGCCGCTTCGAGCAGGGACTCGATGTTGCGGCGTGCGTCAGTGCGCTTCCGACGCGGGGCGCGTTCGCGAACAACGAAGTCTGATGTGTCGTCGGACACAGCTACGCCTCCCTTGCTTTTCCGGAAAGGCTTTCCGTATAGTTCCGGAAAGAGATTCCGCATACGACGATACCGCAGGGAGACGCGCATGCAGTACCGCACCCTGGGCCGGACGGGCATGAAGGTCAGCCCGTACGCGCTCGGCACGCTGATGTTCGCCACGGTGATCGGGAACCCCGATCCTGACGACTCGATCAAGGTCATTCACAAGGCGCTGGACGCGGGGATCAACCTCGTCGACACCGCCGATGCGTACGGCGACTCGGAGGAGATCGTGGGCCGGGCCCTCAAGGGGCGCCGGGACAACGTCGTCCTCGCGACCAAGGTGGGCCTTCCGAGGCTGAACACGCTGCCCCGGACGCCGGGCGCAACCGCGGCCACCGACCCCAACCAGCGAGGCGCATCCCGCCGCTGGATCATGACCGCGGTCGAGAGCTCGCTGCGCCGCCTGCAGACCGACCACATCGACCTCTACCAGATCCAGCGTCCGGACCCCGACACCGACATCGAGGAAACCCTCTCCGCGCTCTCCGACCTGATCCGCAGTGGCAAGGTCCGGGCGATCGGGTCGTCCACGATGCCCGCATCCGACATGATCGAGGCGCAGTGGGTCGCCGAACGACGCGGGCTGGAACGCTTCCACACCGAGCAGCCGCCCTACTCGATCCTCAACCGCAGCATCGAGAGCGAGGTGCTGCCGGCCGCGCAGCGCTACGGGATGGGCACGCTGGTGTGGGGCCCGCTCGGGCAGGGAATGCTCACCGGCCGGGTCCGCAAGGGCGAGCAGAACGACCTGCGCCGCGCCCGCTTCTCCAAGCACCTCACCGACGAGCGCCGGATCGACGTCGTCGAACAACTCGTCCCGCTCGCCGACGAGGCAGGCATGCCGTTGACCCACCTCGCCATGGCATTCGCCGTCGCACACCCCGGCGTGACCAGCGCGATCCTGGGCCCGCGCACGATGGAGCACCTCGACGACCTGCTCGCCGGCGTCGACGTCACGCTCACCGACGAGATCCTCGACCGGATCGACGAGATCGTCGCGCCCGGCACCGATGTCACCCGGCTCGACCAGGCCTACCTGCCCCCGGCCCTGCTGAACCCGAGCCTGCGCCGCCGGCCGGTCAGCGAGCGTGGCGCCGCCTGATCACCAAGAACAGTTACCGCAGGACAACATCGGGCGTACGGAGCTGCCACAAGGCGTTCATCACGGATCCTGATCGGATCGCGGTGGCGGCATCCGTCGGCCCCACGCAACCCCTGGCAGTTCAGAACCAGCTCTCACGCATGTCCAGCGTGGTCCGGTCCAGCCCTTCCAGCAGGTCGAACTGCGCCGCCACCTTCGGCAGCTCCCACCGGTAGAAGTACCGCGCCGCCTGCCTCTTCCCCGCCAAGAACTCCCCCTCGGCCCCCTCCGGCGACCCCAGCGCCTCCACCACCAGGACCTGTTCCAGCCACATCCACGCGATCACCACGTGCCCGACCGCCTCCAGGTACACCGAGGCGTTCGCCAGCGCCAGCTCCGGATCACCCGGAGCCCACAACCGCCGCGTCACCACGGCGATCCGGTCCACCGCCGCGCCGAGCTGACCGGCCAGCTCCGAGGCGAACCCCTCCGCCTTCCAGGCCCGGGTGACGGTGCCTCGGATGGTGTCCAGCAGCAGTTCCAGCGCGGCGCCGTCGCGCATGGTGACCTTGCGGCCGAGCAGGTCGAGCGCCTGGATGCCGTGGGTGCCCTCGTGGATGGCGTTGAGCCGGTTGTCGCGCCAGTGCTGCTCGACGTCGTAGTCGCGGGTGTAGCCGTACCCGCCGTGCACCTGGATGGCCAGGTCGTTCGCGGCCAGGCACCACTGCGCCGGCCAGCTCTTGGTGATCGGGGTGAGCAGGTCCAGCAGCAGGTGCGCCCGCTCGCGGTCGGCCTCGGCGGGCGCGGTCTTCTGCTCGTCCAGCAGCCGTCCGCAGTAGAGCACCAGCGCGAGCGCGCCCTCCACGTAGCTCTTCTGGGCCAGCAGCATCCGGCGTACGTCGGGGTGGGCCACGATCGGCACCTGCGGCGTGGTGGGGTCCTTGTCGGCGACCGGCCGGCCCTGCGGGCGCTGCCGGGCATATGCGACGGACTTCAGGTACGCGGTGTAGCCGAGCGCTGTGGCGCCGGCCCCGATGCCGATGCGCGCCTCGTTCATCATGTGGAACATGACCGCGAGTCCCCGGTGCGGCTGTCCCACCAGGTAGCCGACCGCCCCGGCCCGCCCGTACGGCCGGTGTACGCCCTCGCCGAAGTTGAGCAGCGTGTTGGTGGCGCCCCGGTAGCCGAGCTTGTGGTTGAGCCCGACCAGCACCACGTCGTTGCGCGGCCCGGGCCTCCCGTCGTCGTCGAGCAGCACCTTGGGCACGATGAACAGCGACAGGCCCTTCACGCCGGGCGGCGCGCCGGGGATGCGGGCGAGGACCAGGTGGACGATGTTCTCGGCCAGTTCGTGGTCACCACCGGAGATCCACATCTTGGTGCCGACGACCCGGTAGGTGCCGTCGTCCTGCGGCTCGGCGCGGGTGGTGAGGTCGGTCAGTGAGCTGCCCGCCTGCGGTTCGGACAGGCACATGGTGCCGAAGAACCGCCCCTCGACCATCGGGCGGACCCAGGTGTCGATCTGCTCGGCGCTGCCGTGCGCGAGCAGCAGGTTGGCGTTGCCGAGGGTGAGCATCGGGTACGCCGCCGTGCCCACGTTCGCGGCCTGGAACCAGGCGAAGGCGGCGGCGGCCACGGCGTGCGGGAGCTGCATGCCGCCGACCGACTCGTCCATGGTGGCGGCGAGCAGCCCGGTGCCGGCGAACGTCTCCAGGGCGGCCTTGACCTGCGGGATGGTCCGCACGCGCTGCCCGTCGAACGTGGGCTCGCCGGTGTCGGCGGCCCGGTTGTGCGGAGCGAACCGTTCGGCGGCGACCTGGGCGGCGAGGTCCAGCACCGCGTCGAATGTCTCCCGGGAGTGCTCGGCGTAGCGGGGCCGCTCGGTCAGCCTGGTCACGTCCAGCCAGTCGTGCAGCAGGAACGCGAGGTCACGACGGGACAGCAGCAGATCGGACGAGGACAACGTGGACTCCTTCCGGTCAGCCGCGGCGCAACCCGGCGACGGCCTCCCGTGGTCATCCTGACCGATCCGGGCCGCGGGCGCACCCTCCGCCACCCCCGGAACCCCCGGACGCCGGCCAGGTACAGGTTCGGTCCTGACAGCGACGCGTCAGCGTTCGGCCAGCGGCATACGCGAATCTCTGGGAACAAGCCCGGCCGATGGAGCCGGGCATGTCATCGAGTACCTCGGCGATTGGATTGTCACTGGTGAAAGACCTCTCCTCCAAGGCGGTAACCCTCGGCGTCACGGTCACGCTGGCCACGACCGCGCTGCTCGGGGCGTCCCCCGCCCTGGCCGCGGAGCCGGGCTCGGACCTGCCGCCGGCCCTCGCTCCGATGACCGCGCTCTACCAGACGGTCGCGTGCGACCCCGCCGGGCCTACCGGGAGTGACGCGACCCTCGCCACCCAACTGAACTCGCGGCTGAACTCGGACATGCGGGGCTACATGACGGCGTACCGCGTGTCCTGCGCGCGAGAGGTGGTCGAGGCGGTGCGGGCACGAGGCCTCGCTTCGCGCGCTGCGGTCATCGCGATCACCACGGTGATCGTCGAGACCCACCTGCAGAACATCAGCGAGGAGGTGGACCACACCAGCCTCGGCCTGTTCCAGCAGCAGGAGTGGTGGGGCACCCGGGCGGAGCGGCTCAACCCGGCCTACGCGACGAACGCCTTCCTCGACGCGATGGTGAGGAAGTATCCCAACGGCAGCTGGGCCAACGCCCCGATCGGCGACGTCTGCCAGGCGGTGCAGGTGTCGGCCTACCCCGACCGTTACCAGGCCCAGGCGGCGGACGCGCAGATCATCGTCGATTCGCTCTGGAACTCCGCCGGCCCTCGCTCGGAGGATGTGCCGATCTCGGGTGACTGGAACAACGACGGCATCGACACCGTCGGCGTCTTCCGACCCAGCAACTCCACCTTCTACCTCCGCGACACCAACAGCGGCGACGCCACCCGCATCTTCAA